>JBDTTM010000017.1:0-22569 GCA_039930605.1 Bacteroidota bacterium | reverse complement strand
GTAGAAGGGCTAACCGAGCGAGCGGGCGCATCTGGAGAAGAAACCGGTTTAGCGAATGCTTCTGCAGGCTGGCTTTTGATGGGCTCTTCATTTCACTGGGTAGATTTGAAAAAAGGACTTGCAGAGTTTCACCGGGTATTGAAGCCGGGCGGATATTTTACTGCACTGTGGAACCCGCGCGATCTTGAACGGAGTGCTTGGCACCAGAATATTGAAAGCCAAATCAGGAAGATTGTACCTGAATTGAAACGTGTGTCTTCAGGTTCGGGAGATTTTACAAAAACACTGAGCCATGACCTTGCTTCTACCGGGGAATTCGCTGATGTTGTATATATGGAGCAGGAATACGATATCGCGATGTCGAAAGACCGTTACCTTGGTGCATGGCATTCAACTAATGACATCCAGGCCCAGGCAGGCCCAGAAAGGTGGAAAAAGATAATAGAAATGATTGAACAGGAATTGAAATTACTTGAAACAGTTGCAGTTCCTTATAAAACCCGCGCCTGGACCTGCAGAAGAACAGGATAACAGTAACCATGATTTCATTTGGAACCAAGGCAGAAACATTATCACGTCTTCACGGGCAACTAAAAAATGCAACCGTGCAGGAGGTTTATTTTTTTTCATTAGATGCCTGGAAGAAAAATGAGAAGTCAATCATTGCTGAAATTGTTCAGAAATTTCCTTATACAAAAATTATTTGCAGAAGCTCTGCGCTCGATGAGGATACAGATAAATCTTCCAATGCAGGGAAATATAAATCTATTGCAAATGTTTTAACTTCTGATTCACAGGCGCTCAGAAAATCCATTGACGAAGTTTTCGAATCTTACCATTCAGAGAATCCCGATCAGCAAATACTTATTCAACCCCAACTCACAGAAATTCTTTTGGCGGGAGTTGTATTCACTGCAGACCTGGAAAGCGGAAGTCCGTATTATATCATTAACTATGATGATAAGTCTGGAAGTACGGATTCGGTCACTTCCGGTAAATACAATGGGCTGAAGACATACATTCACTTTAAAGACGCTCCGTTTGAACCTAAGCATCAATTGCTGAAAGGTATTATTGATGCAGCGAAGGAACTTGAATCGCTGACGGGAAGCAGCGAACTTGATATTGAGTTTGCGGTTACATCTTCAAAAAATATTGTGATTTTCCAGGTACGGCCATTGAATGTCCGGTCTGGTATATCCACCACGGATCTGGCGCATAATCTCCTTAAGATTTTCAAGAAAGCTGAAAAATTGAATCAGCCACATCCCGGATTGTATGGAGAGCGAACTGTATTTGGAATTATGCCCGATTGGAATCCTGCTGAAATTATCGGGGTGAAACCACGGATGCTTGCTTTGTCACTTTATAAAGAACTGGTAACCGATTCTATCTGGGCATACCAGCGAAATAATTATGGCTATAAAAACCTGAGGAGTTTTCCATTGCTCGTTTCTTTTTTCGGTCAGCCGTATATTGATGTTCGCGTCAGTTTCAATTCGTTTATTCCTCAGGGCATCCCTGATCAATTGGCACATAAACTTTCCAATCACTATGTGCAGTCACTTCTTGAAAAGCCATCCTTGCATGACAAAGTTGAATTTGGAATTGTGTTTTCATGTTTTTACCTGGACCTTCCTTCCCGCCTTGATGGATTAAAGAAAGCAGGTTTTTCAAATGAAGAACTTGCTATACTGCAATCTGAATTGTTGAAGTTGACCAATAATATAATCCATCCTGAAAAGGGAATTTATAAAGCCGACATCGAAAAAGTAAGTCAGCTTGATTCCAGGCGTGAGGCAATATTAAACAGTTCATTAAGTACCATTGATAAGATTTACTGGTTGATAGAGGAATGTAAACGGTATGGTACACTGCCATTCGCCGGCCTTGCGCGCGCCGGGTTTATCGCGATTCAGTTTCTAAAATCTTTTGTGTCTCTTAAAATCATTTCACAACAGGAATATGACCTTTTCCTTGGCTCTCTCAATACAATTGCAAGGCAACTCAATACGGATCATCATTTATTCGAAGAAAATAAATTAAGGAAAGAAGAATTTCTTTTAAAATACGGTCACCTCAGGCCGGGTACTTATGACATTCTCAGTTCACGATACGATGAAGCATTTGAAAAATATTTTACATCGAAATCAAAAAATAAGAACGGCGGATTTTCCGAACAGTCAAGGTCAGAATTCTCCTTTTCGCCTGAACAATTAGATGCCATTGATCAATACTTAAAGCAAAGTAAAATTGAAATCAATGCAGCACAGCTCGTTATGTTTATCCGCGAAACAGTGGAGCAGCGGGAGAGTTCCAAATTTATTTTTACCCGTTGCCTAAGTGATACACTCAGGCTGATAGCTGCACTTGGCGAACGGTTCGGGATTTCTAAAGAAGAATTGTCGTATCTTGATGTTACGGTTTTGTTGAAACTCTATGCACATCTTGATCAGCGAGACGTCCCCGATATTCTCAATGAAAATATTGAATTGAATAAAAGACTGTATGCGGTTTCAAGGGCCGTACGGCTGCCTCATTTGATTACCGAACCGGAAGAGGTTTATGCATTTTACCTGAGCAATGATGAACCCAACTTCATTACACAGAAGAGGATTACCAGGGAAGTGGAGAGCCGTTCAGACATTCATAACCAGGAATTGGAAAATAAAATTGTTTTCATTTCAAGTGCAGATCCGGGATTTGATTGGGTGTTCTCCAAACGAATTGCAGGCCTGGTAACAAAGTATGGAGGAGCCAATTCTCACATGGCAATCAGGTGTGCAGAGCTTTCCATTCCCGCCATTGTAGGTTGTGGCGAGCAAAATTATACGCTTTGGAGTAAAGCGTCATTGATAGAAATGGATTGTGAGAACAAAAAAGTACAAGTCATAAATTAAAAGCGGAAACGATGAAGGCATTGATACTGGCTGCAGGACGGGGAAGCCGTTTGGGAGAGCTTACAAAGGATAAACCCAAAGGGCTGATGCCTCTTGCCGGCAAGACGTTGATTGAATGGCAGCTGGATGCGCTTCGCAATGCGGGTATTGCAAAAATTGCAATGGTAAGGGGCTATCGCGGAGACCTGCTTGAATTCACAAAAGTTGTTTTTTTTGAAAACACCATTTGGGAGCGCACCAATATGGTTTCTTCTTTGGTCTGTGCAGGGAGTTGGATGAAAGACGATGAATGTATCATCAGTTATTCAGACATTGTATATCCGAAAGAAACAATTGATTCACTTATGCATGAAAAGGCTGATATCTGCCTTACCTACAACCTTGACTGGTGGGATGTATGGAAACTTCGTTTTGAAGATCCATTGGAGGATGCAGAGACATTTCGTGTAGATCAAAATGGAATGGTAACTGAAATCGGAGGCAAAACAAACAGCATTGATGATATAAAAGGTCAATACATGGGACTTCTGAAATTTACGCCTCATGGATGGAATATAATTGAAAGCTATTTACTTTCATTGAAGCCCGATGAAGTTGCGAAACTGGATATGACTTCATTGTTGAGCAGGCTTATCAAAAATGGGGTTGCAATAAAAGGAATTCCAATTCAGGGAATGTGGTACGAAGTTGACAATGAAGCTGATTTGAAAACATATACCAGCCTGGTTGAAAAAGGCAAAAGCTGGATGAATGAGCTTATAAAATAATAATTGTGGACCAGTTCACTTTTGAAGATTTTGTTTCACGCGTAGAATCCGGGGATGTTAGAATTGGCTTTCAGCTTGTGGTTGGGAGGGGAGGTTCTCTGTTTCTGCATAGTTTGATGGACAATCATCAACAGGTTTTATCATATCCAGGCATGCTGAATTTTTATGAGTCTATTGCGCCAAGGTTAAATAGTGAAAGTATTGGTTTGAAGCAAATAATTTCGGAAGAGCTTTCATTCTGGAATGAGATCATGATGCCTTACAACGTTCAGAGTCATCTTGGAAAGGAAAAAAATATCTCAATTCCAATTGACTGCGAAAAGATCGCCGAAATGACTTTGCATACAGCCGGAACAAAAGTAACTGACAGGAAAATTTTATTCCTGGCATTGAATTTTGCTATTGGGCGTTTTTTTAATAGAGACATGAGCCAGGTGCGCATGATTTATTGCCAGGAGCATACATCTCATCCTTCAGAAAAGCTGTTCAGGAACGCGCTAACGGATTTTCCCGATGCCAGGTTTATTTGCATGTTGCGGGACCCGCGGGCGAACTATATTTCAATAAAGGGCTGGGAAGAAAAAAGATATTCCATGAATGTTAAAGCATGGGAAGTGCAGCAATTTCAACCGGATTTATTTGTGGAACTTTGTATATATTGGTATAGTAATATGTTGAAGTTTGCCAGCCGTTTTCAGCAAAATTTTTTTTTCATCCGGCTTGAAGACTTACAGGCAGACCGTGACAGTCTGCTGAAAAAGCTGGTTGATTTTTTTCAGCTTGAATATTCAGGTACATTGGAAGAAACCACATTCCAGGGTGCATTGTGGCATGGTGATAATTTTTCTCCTAGGCAACCTGGATTTCGCACTTCTGCAAATCCATCAAAATGGCAAACCGAACTTCCTGTTATGAAGCAGGTCATTATTGAAATTATACTTAAGAAGGAATTGAAAGCTTTGAATTATATGCCAGGTGCTTCACGTAATCCATTCCTGTTCTTTATCGGATGGCTCCTTTTTCCAGTTTGGCTTTGGGATGACTTCGGTAAAATATTCAGGAAGAATTTCTATGTTTATGAAAGTCAAAAAGGCTATTCACCTTTACGTGCCTTTTTATTTGTTATAAAAAATCAGGTAACGAGTAGTTTTTCGTTACTCAAATTTATTATTGGTTCAGGAAGGAAATACCCGGAAGCTTCAAAACTGATTTTCGACAGCAAATGAACTGGGAAGAAACCATACGTTACATAAGAACACAGCCTGAATACCATCAACTGGTTGAAATGTCATACCTGGATAAGAACCTGAGATTGAATGTAGAAAGGTTCATTTCCTCCGATGAATTCAAGGAAACGCTTAAACTGGTGCATAAATATGCGCCTTCAGCAAAGTCGATTCTGGATATTGGTGCGGGGAATGGTATCAGTTCAATTGCATTTGCTTTGAAGGGCTATCAGGTAACGGTTGTGGAGCCCGATCCAAGCGACACAGTCGGGTGCGGTGCGATTGAAATTCTAAGAAATGAGTTTCATCTTTCCAATATTAATATCATCAATTCATTTGGTGAAAAGTTGCCTCTGCCGGACAACCATTTTGATGTCGTTTATATCCGGCAAGCCATGCACCATGCTGCAGAGCTTGACTCGTTCCTGAGGGAGGCTGCGCGCGTATTGGCTCCGGAAGGTGTGTTGGTGACCATCCGCGATCATGTAATTTATAACAAAAAAGATAAGCAGGAATTTCTTGATACGCATCCGCTGCAAAAATTTTATGGCGGTGAAAATGCATTTACGAAGGCTGAATATTCTGAAGCGATGTTAAAAGCCGGGCTGAAAATAAAAAGTACGATCGGGTACTATGATTCTATAATTAATTTCTTCCCACAGTCACCTGGAGATGTGAAAAATATACAGGAGCATATGCGCAAAAACTTTAGAAAATCAATGCAAAAAAGATTTGGTTCATGGATAGTTAATTTCCCATTTTTGCATCTTCTGGAATTGGCTGCGCAATTCAACAAAGGCAAATGGGACGATGATATCAGGGTTCCAGGAAGAATGTATAGCTTTATAGCAATAAAAAATCCCTCGTGAAAATTCTGGTACTTGGTTCTAATGGATTTATCGGAAGCAATGTTTTAAAGCACTTCCGGAAAAGTTATCCTGAGACATTTGGCTGTGATGTATTCTCTCCAAAGGAATATGATGAAAAGTTTTTTCTGCTGGATAAGCTCAACCCACAGTTCGATAAACTGTTTATACAAAACACGTTTGATGTCTGTATCAACGCTTCTGGGTCAGGGAGTGTTCCTTATTCGATAGAACATCCCGATGAAGATTACCGCCTGAATTCGAGGAATGTTTTTGACATCCTGAGTTCCATCAGTAAGTTCAATATGCAATGTAAATTTCTGAATTTTTCAAGTGCTGCAGTATATGGTAACCCTGATGTGTTGCCCTTGTCAGAAAAATCAAGAACCAAACCCGTCTCCCCGTATGGATTTCACAAGCTGATAAGTGAGCAGATTTGTGCGGAGTTTTATCACCTCAAAAAAATAAGGACGTGTTCAATGCGGGTATTCTCTGTGTACGGTGAAGGTTTGAAGAAACAATTGTTGTGGGATATGTATCAAAAGTCTAAGCAAAATCCGAATATAGAATTATTCGGAACAGGTGAGGAGACACGTGATTTCATACATATAAAGGACCTGATACATGCCATTGAATGTATCCTTGAAAAGAGTGCGTTTGAAGCAGACGTCATCAATGTTGCTACAGGAATTCCGACTGCTATCAGGGAAGTCGCAATGATATTCACGAACACGATTAATACAGGACTTCACATTCAATTTAATGGTTCAGTAAAACAAGGCGACCCGCTGCATTTACAGGCAGGCATTGTTCTGTTGTCCTCATATGGTTTCAAATCAAGTGTCACTTTGCAGGAAGGATTAACTGATTATTTCAAATGGGCAGAGTTTCAAAGCATAAGCGTTTAAGGATAGGCTTAATTTTTACCGGATCAAGTGATTGGGTTGGAGGATTATACTATATCCATAACATCATCAAATCGCTCCACGGACTTCCGGAGGAGAAAAAACCTTATTTACTAGTAATACCGGATTGGAAAACTCCGGAAGATTATATTTCCACTCATGGCTATCCTTTTGCTGAGATATTTTCGTTGCGGAAACACACTTTTGTAAAGCGTGTATTTAATAAGTTTTACAAAGCAATTACCTCTAAGAATATCTATTATGATTGGCTGACGAGGAAATATGACCTGCAATGGCTGTACCCATTTCATGATTTTCGTCCGGAGCTGGATTCAATCAATAGTAAAAAAATTTCCTGGATATATGATTTTCAACATAAGCTTTTGCCTGAACTATTTGCACGCGAAGAACTGGAAAGAAGGGAAAATGAGTTTTCATTGATAACCAGCAAAAGTAAAAGGATTGTAGTGTCGAGTTATGATTCAATGGATCATTTGAAACGATTCTATCCGCATACAAAAGCATCAGTGAAAGTTTTGCAATTTGTCTCGGTGGTCGATAAAAACAATGTCACCTCTCATGGCGTTTTAAGGGTAAAATATAAAATTGAAGAACCCTACTTTATTGTCTCGAACCAATTCTGGCAGCATAAAAACCACATGGTTATTCTCAAGGCATTAAAAATAATAAAGCTAAGTGGGCGAAAGATAAATCTTATTTTTACAGGCAAGGAAAATGACCATCGTAATTCCGGTTACTTTCAACATCTTCAGAAATTTGTTGCTGATAATGATTTGAATTACATGATTAAATTCCTTGGCTTTATTCCCCGCGAAGATCAACTCGGACTGATGATGCATTCAAGGGCAGTTATTCAACCCAGCAAATTTGAAGGTTGGGGAACAGTTGTGGAGGATGCAAAAAGCTTGCTGAAGCCGGTTATCCTGTCTGATATCAATGTTCACAGGGAACAAATGCTGGACAAGGGTTATTATTTTGCTCCGGATAACGCTGAAGAACTGGCTGAGATTATCCAGCGCTTTTCAGATGAGAATTTCGTTCCTATTCTGCCTGAAGACAATCACAGCGAACGGCTTTCGAAATTTGCGGAAGATTTTATTAAAATTTTTGATTTTACTGACGGAAAATAATGTTTCAGACTCCGATTTTATTTTTAATTTTTAACAGGCCTGATCATACCCGAATAATTTTTGAGGCAATAAAAGCAATCAAGCCGGCACAATTATTCATTGCTGCCGATGGCCCCCGGCAAAGTGTATTTGAAGATATTGAAAATTGCAAAAAAGCCAGGGAAGTCATCCATCAAATTGATTGGGATTGTGATTTGAAGATTTTATTCAGAGACGAAAATCTGAAATGCAGGTACGCAGTGAGTTCTGCAATCAATTGGTTTTTCGACCAGGTTGAGGAAGGGATTATTCTTGAAGATGATACCCTTCCGGACATTTCATTTTTCACTTTTTGCGAAGAACTACTGATAAGGTATCGCGACAATGAAAGGATAAGGCATGTCAATGGAACCAACTGGCTTTTGGGAAAAAATTTTACCGGCTCCGACTCCTATTACTTTTCTAATTACTGTCATCCATGGGGATGGGCAACATGGAAACGCGCCTGGAAGGATTTTGATGTTCACCTGGCTGGATTTGATGAAAGTAAACTCAGGAACAGGCTAAATCAATTTACTGAAAAAAGCGAAGTCGTGGAGTTTTGGATAAACAACCTCAAGGCCACTGATTCCAAGGAAATAGACAGTTGGGATTATCAATGGTTTTATGCACTCTGGATGAATAATGGTCTGGCGGCAACGTCTGCGGTAAATCTCATCACCAATATTGGCTTTGGAGAAAATGCTACAAATACAAAATATATACATACTCGTATCGGTAATATGAAGCGCGGAAGTTTGAAAACAATTCACCATCCTGTTGAAATTGCTGTTAACGGGCGTGCTGATGATTATGCCATGCAAACAAGATTAAAGGAAGGACGTAGTAATTTATTTGAAAAAGTTCAGGCAAAAATGGCGCTTTTATTGAGCAGCCAGAAAAATGCACCTAAATTATAATATAAATATATGCATATTTTAATTTATGGTGTTGGCCGTTCGGGCACAAAGGCCGTTCAATTGTATCTTTCTTACCTGATTGCCCAGATGGAAGAGGAGGTATGGATTAATTATGAACCATACTTTTGGCTGGACAGAAAAACCAAAGCTGTAAATTTTGAGGGGTTTTATCACCATTCACATGCTCCGCATTTTGCAGACAGGGCAGATCAATTTTCAAAAAGTCATATTCGATTTCTGAATAAACTCTCAGGGCATTCCGGCAGCGTTGTTACAAAGTTTATCCGCGGCAATGGACGGGTCGATGCAATAAATGAAGTGTTTACTCCTGATCATTGCATAATCATTGTCCGGGATTTGTATGAAGTGCTTCTTTCAGTTATTAAAACCGAATGGGATTTCTGGAGTGTGGGCTGGGATTACCAGGTTAGCTGGGACGCATTTGTTGAAGAAGTAAAAAGAAAAAATATTGTAGAAAACATTGACTGGTGCCTCGAACGGATTGAAGACCGGATAGATCAAAATGCTTTTTATTGGTATACAATGAACCTAACTGCACTCAGGTCCAAACAAAAAAATATACATTGGATTGCCTACAAGCAGATTGGGAAAATAGAAGAATTGGCCAAACTTATATTTAATGTGGAGTCATTACCTGAACTATTTCGTTCAAGAAAGTTCTCTGGAGACAACCTGCATGTGGATTATCCATTGCAAAGCATTGAAACTTCCAGTATCCGAAGCCATATTATGAACCAGGTGCTTTATAAAACATTGTTATTTAATAAGTACGGATGGTTTATTCCACCTCAGAGGACGGGTTCACTTGCTACAATTAATAAAGACTACTTTTTGGTTGAAGAGAAAAATATCGGAACTTCTGTGGTGATTGAAAAGAAGGACCTCTATGAGTTTTTTAATGAGGACATTAAAAATAAATTTGAACAGGTTTTAGCTGCAGGAAAAGCCTGATACGGATTTACAAAAATATGGTAGAAACCTTTTCCAATTGTTTAGTTTGTAATAGCAACAGACTGGAGTTTGTAAACCAGGAGAAAAAGCCCTGGCTGGTAAAATGCAATAATTGTGGATTTGTTTTCAGCAAATGGATTCCGACCAGTGCAGAATTGCACGAGTATTACAAAGAATATACAGATTACGATTATGTAAATGAAATAACCAGGAACCGTTACCTGGAATGGGTTGACGGGTTGGAACCATACAGGAGGATGAACAGGATATTGGATGTTGGTTGTGGAGACGGAATTTTTTTAGACCAGGCAAAGAAAAGAGGTTGGGATGTGTATGGAACTGAATATGCTGAAAAGTGGGTAACGCGTTGCCGCGAAAAGGGGATAAACATGATACATGGAAAGCTTGATCCAAAGAATTATGAACCGGAGTCATTTGATGCAATTGTGTACATGGAAGTGATTGAACACATCAATAACCCGGTTGAAGAATTGGGGATTGCCAGCAGGATTTTAAGAAAAGGAGGTATTGTTTTTCTGACCACTCCAAATTATAATGCCATTTCCAGGCATTTACTCTCCACCGATTGGAATGTGATTTCCTACCCCGAACACCTATGTTACTATACGCCGCGGACACTCACAAAATTATTCAGGGAACACGGATTTAAAAAAATTGCTGTTGATGCAAAGGGAATGAGTCCCGGCAGATTGATTTCCAGCTATCGTTTTGGTGGCAAGGAAGGTGTGGATGCTACGGAAATGATAAGGGGAACAGATCAGAAGCTGAGGGTTCAATTAGAGTCGAACCGTGGGATGAAATTTTTGAAGAATTCTATAAACTTTGTGCTGAATTCAAGCGGACTTGGCGATTCCTTACATGCCTGGTTTCAGAAAATGTAAGGAGAAAGATGCAGCTTCCGAAGATTTCAATTATTACTCCTTCTTATAACCAGGGGGCCTATATTGAAGACACTATATTGTCAGTCTTGAATCAGAATTATCCAAACCTTGAATACATCATAATAGATGGAGGAAGCACAGATAATTCGACAGATATAATTAGAAAATACGAACACAGGGTTACGTATTGGAGAAGTGAAAAAGATACAGGGCAAAGTGATGCCATAAATAAAGGCCTTGTTCGTGCTACAGGTGATGTGATTGGATGGCTGTGCAGCGATGATTTATATTTGCCCGGAACACTTCATAAGGTAGCTGCTGTTTTTCAAAATAGTCCCGAAACAGTTATGCTGCATGGAGGCTCTATATTATTTGGTGAAGGGAGGAAGGAAATTGTGAAAGCAGCTGAAAGGGAAGATTTATTTTTACGGTATTTCTCAGTTATTCCATTCCCTCAGCCTTCATCCTTTTTCAGAAGGAAGTTGATTGATGAACAAGGATTACTTGAGAATAAACTTCATTTTGCAATGGATTATGACCTGCTGATCAGGGCAGCATTGCATTATAAAATAACACCGGTTGATGATGTATTGTCTAAATACAGACTTCATAATAAGAGTAAAACTTCAAGCCGGCTTGAGAAATTTGCCGAGGAATGGATAAAAGTGTTTTCGAAATTTTTACGCTCAGTTGAATTTGGAGAACAGCACTGTTTGATGCTGAAGAAAATTGAATTGTATGATTCGGGCAGTGATGTTTATTCTGGCAACTACCGGTTTTCGGAAATGGAAATTCAAAAAATTGTTCTGTACTTTCTTGATTTCATGTCCCACCTGCATTATTTGTTTGTGAGGAAAAAAAGAACATTGGAAATTCTTTCCTGTATAAAGTCCTTAGATAAAAATTTTTATGAGCACCGTCATTTAAACTCCATCGCATTCAGGGCAGCATATTTTCCTTCGTCACTGATCAGACTGATTCGAAAAATAAAAAAGTGAATGGTAAATTTGCATCCGGAAACTCCATTCTTCAGCATTGTCGTTCCTGTTTACAACAGGTATGAGTTGGTCAGGGAAACAATTCAGAGCATCCTGCTCCAGGAAATGCAAGATTTTGAAATCGTGATTGTTGATGATGGCAGTAATGACGGTTCTGGAGAAAAATTAGATAGCGCTTTTGGAAAAGTGCCGGCGATACGCATTATCCATCAGCACAATCTTGAACGGGGTGCTGCGCGCAACCGGGGTTTGAAGGATGCAAAAGGAGTTTATGTTATTTTCCTTGATTCGGATGATCGCCTGATGACCAATCATCTCACTGTATTGTACCATAAACTACAATCCCTGAATTTTCCGAACTTCATTGCAACTAAATTTGAATTTTTAAGAGATGACAGGAAAATTTCTTCTGATATCTCAAAGTATAAAGAAGGCTATTACAATTACCGGTTATTCTTACATGGAAATCCACTGGCCTGCAATGTCTGTATAAAGAAAAATAACCCGAACCTGTTTTTGTTTGAAGAAGACAGAAAGTTTGCGATCAAAGAAGACTGGTTATTTTTCCTTCAAAACCTCCGCCGGCAGGAACTTTATTTAATTGACGATGTTACCTTAGTTATGCTTGATCACCCTGACAGGTCAATGCAGGGAGACAACAAAGTATTAATATCAAAGACCCAATCCGCTAAAAAGTGGATTTTGGAAAATGTGGAATTGGATGCTGTCGAGAGAAGGAAACTGGATGCCCATGTCAATTATTTTTGCGCCATTCATAGTTATATTGATTCCGAAAGGATTAATGCGTTGCGTTTTTTATCCGCAGCCTTTAAATATGGCGGTATCAAGTCGAAATATGTGGTACTGCTTTTTAAAATTCTTGTTGGAAAAAAAATATTGAACCGGATAAAGCAATGAGTCGAAAGAAAAAAATTCTTGTACTTACGTATTGGAGTTATAAAGAGGCCTTGATCCAGGCCTATACACTTCCTTATGTTTACATTATCCGCGACCAGTTGGGATGGGGTAGCAAAATTTACCTGGTAACTTTTGAACAGAAACACCTCAGGCTGACTGCTGATGAAAGGAGCCAGGTAAAACAAAGACTCCGCTTAAAGGGAATCACATTAATTACCTTGAAATATAAAAAGTTGAGTTTTCTAAGTTTTTTTTATTGGTTTTTTATGGGGTTTTATTTGTGGGGGTTGGTAATTTTCAGCAGAATAAATTTTATTCATGCCTGGTGTACTACAGCAGGATCTATCGGATATATGCTCTCAAAGCTGACCGGAAAAAAATTAATCATTGATAGTTATGAACCTCATGCGGAGGCAATGGTTGAAAATAAAATATGGCAGCCCAATAGTATTCCATTTAAACTGCTTTTTTATTTTGAAAAAAAACTATCTCAGCGGGCCCATATCATAATCAGCGCAACAGCCAAGATGCGCGAATATGCGAAGGAAAAATACAATGTCACCTTCAAAATATTTTATTCCAAGCCCGCTTGTGTAGACTTAAAATTATTTAATGAAGAAATAAGGAAAGACCAGGAATTGGTTCGGCAGTTTAAATTTGAAGATAAGATCGTATGTGTTTATGCAGGCAAATTTGGAGGCATATACCTCACTACGGAAGTTTTTGAATTTTTTAAATCGTGCCAGGATCATTGGGGTAATAAATTCAGAGTGCTCCTCTTGACGCCACATGACAAAGGAGAGATTAATACCTGGTGCAAGCAAAGTGGTTTTGATAGAAATCAATTGGCTATTAAATTTATTACCCATGAGGATATGCCGCTTTATATGGGACTGGGTGATTTTGCGATTACACCTGTAAAGCCGATACCGACAAAACGGTATTGCACACCGATAAAAGATGGCGAATACTGGGCATTGGGTTTGCCTATTGTCATTACCAAAAATATCTCTGATGATTCGGATATTATTGAGGAAGCCGGAATAGGCTCCATCCTGGAGAATTTCAAGAAAGAAGATTATTCAAAAGCTGTTCATGAAATTGATGCATTGCTTACGGGTCAGAATGTCAAATTGCTTCACGGCAAAATCAGGGAGGTCGCTACTATAAACCGGAATTATTCAATAGCACGAAAGGTTTATGAACAGGTTTACAAGAATGACCTTCGATAGTTATTCTCAGTTAGCTTACCACAAAGGGCTTCTTGTCCTCTTTCAATAAAAATCTTTCCCTGTCTTCTTCCTTCAGTTTTTCATAGGTCTCAGAGATCACAAACAGGCTTGCGAGAAATAGTGGCATAGCCGGAATTTTATACCTCACAAGGCTGCCAAAATTACTCGTGGTCAAACCAACTGAAAATGCGAAGAAAAGACTGAAAGTAACTGAGAAAAATAGAAAGTGATGCCTGAACATCAGCCGGAATAAATTAAATACTTTTATTTTAATGAGCAGGTAAACCGTGAGTAAAAGTAAGATGAAGTTTTCGAGCCCGGAAACAATCATTCCGGGATTGTATGCTTCCCAGAGATAAGGCCTGAAGAGCGCTGCATTAATGGCTATTGGCGCTTTGCTTAAAATCCCGGAAATCGTAGGATCGAAATCACCTATGTCAAAAGATGAACCTCCGTAATAATCTTGTTTTAAATCCTGTTGTGTTGAAACCGCTTTATTCAACACATTATCTACCCTGTAATCACCCAAAGAATTTCCGATCGCTCCCAACACAAAATAGCCGGTCGCAACAGAAATCAAAATAAATAATGGTGCAATGGATGCCTTCAGTAGTTTGTTTTGAACCTGTCCCAGGTAAAATCCGGTTATCCATATTATCGTTCCGGGTAGTAATGCAAAAAATATATATGGTTTAATTTTTATCAATAAGAAAGACGAAATAAACATGAAGAAAGTATTCATTATAATCCGGTGTCTTATTTTTATAATTGAATGAAAAGCAGAAACAAACAATGCCACCGAAGCAAATGTGATAGAATCTTTCAAAATCCCTGAACCCCAGAAAACAACTGAAGGAATGAAAAATACGGCAATGGCCATTTGTCGTTGTAGTGTTGGAAATTCGTAAACCAGTGTTTGGTAAAGCCGCCATATCGCCTGGTAGCAGACAAATGAAAGTAAAAGTGAGGTCGCAATGTAACTGCGAAAACTTATGAAACATAGGGGCCACACTAATTTATCGACCCAAAAAGCATGTGCATCATAAGAATAGATGGGCCATTCGGTAGAATAATCAAAAGCATAAAACGATTGTGCATCAATTCCTACCAGGGTAATTTTGATGATCGAAAATGGACTTTTGACAAAGGCTCTGGAAAAACAGACACAGTCGTGATAATATCCAAGCGTATCTCCGCCCTGGTAGTAAAAAACATACACAAGGCATATGGCCAGGGAACCGGCGAGTTTTACAAATAACCCCTGTAAATAATAACGATAGCTTGGATTATTTTCAATGTTCCTGCTTTTAATATTGTTTGAGATAAAATAAATGATTATTATAAAAATTGGCGGGACAATCAAGTCCATGAAAGTGAGATATTCAAACATTCTTACAGCTGAGGGATATTAATAACAGTATTTGAAAAATAAGAAAATACAGAATTTTAAGTTGGAATCAAAAGTAAAAAAAATGCGTAATTCACCAACTTATTGTTGGTGAGCTTCAAAGTGGTATGAAAATTCTATTCCTGGCATATGATGGTTTGAGCGATCCCCTGGGTCAGTCACAGGTAATTACCTATATGGTTGGGCTTGCTAACCGTGGTTATGAAGTAACCATCGTGAGTACAGAAAAGAAGAGAGGCAGGAAATCGGTCGACGACATCAAGGAATTGCTAAAGAAGAATAACATTAATTGGTACTCAATCAGCTACACAAAGAATCCACCGATTATTTCTACACTTTATGATTGTATTAAATTACTTTACCTGTCAAGGAAGATTTGCCGGAAGGGGAATTTTGATATCGTCCATTGCCGCAGTTACATTCCTGCATTGATCGGAATTCACCTTAAGAAATATTTCAATCTCAAGTTCATTTTCGACATGCGTGGTTTCTATGCAGATGAACGCATTGATGGTCGAATGTGGGATCAACGCAGTTTTATTTACAGGATCCTTTACAGGTTTTTTAAGTGGCAGGAGCAGCGTTTTTTGTCAAATGCAGACTATTCGATTTGTCTCACGGAACGTGCCAGGAAAGAAATATTAAGCTGGTCAGTTATTCCGAATCAACCGATCCCTATTAAAGTTATTCCATGCTGCGCGAACGTGCAGAAATTTAATCCGGAAAATATCAGTGCGGAGGACAAAAGATTGCTGAGGACAAAAATAGGCTTCGGGGAATCGGATTTTCTTTTGATGTACACCGGCGCTATCGGGACATGGTATATGCTTGAAGAGATGTTTGATTTTTTTAAACGACTCATTTTGAAGCGCCCTGCAAAATTTTTATTTATTACTTACGATGATCCTGAAAATATTTTACGTATTGCCCGGAGTAAGAATATTAATACCGACCTCGTAAGGATTGTAAAAGCAAAACATACTGAAGTTCCACAACTGCTTTCTATCTGTGATTTGTCGATTTTCTTTATCCGGCCACTCTATTCCAAAATGGCCTCATCGCCGGCAAAGCAGGGAGAAATCATGAGTATGGGAATTCCGATTATTTGTAATTCAAACATCGGTGATTCTGACAGGATCATTCGGGAAGCCGATGGAGGTATAATCATCAGGTCCTTCACTGATGAAGATTATGATTTTGTAGTGAGTGAAATTCCTGAACTTTTAGCGAAGTCCAAGACTAAAATAAGGGAGACCGCTATTCATTATTTCTCACTTGAAAAAGGAGTGCAGGAATACCACGAGGTCTACCAGATACTTGCAGCAAGGCAATAGCATTTATTCTCCTTCGCCGAATAGCTTGTAGCTTGCTACGGGGTCGTTCATTCATGGTGATAAGATTCCCCTTTTAATATTGTCATTGCCCGGTAAACCTGTTCCAGGAGCATCAGGCGGATCATTTGATGGGTAAAAGTAAACTTCGAGAAGGACAATATCATATTCGCTCTCTTTTTTAAGTCTGCATCGATGCCGTAAGCACTTCCAACGACAAAAATTATTTTTGAGAATGATTTGTTCATGACCTGCTGAATTTCTTTTGACAATTCAACCGAAGAAAACGATTTCCCTACTTCATCAAGTACAATTACAAAGTCATGAACGGCGATTGCTTTTAATATTTTAACGGACTCTTCTTTCAGCGCTTTTGTTTTATTTTTTTCCCTTGATACCGGTATTGTTTTTATTTCAGTATTCATATAATATACCAGTTTCCCGTGATAGGATTCAATTCCGGTAGAAAGATAATTTTCAGACGTTTTACCAATAAAGTAGAATTCAAATTTCATATGTTAGAAACTGGGGTTAAATTAAAATATTAGTAGCACCGGAATCCCTATCTTTACGACGAAGGAACAGGTCTTAATGGCTTGATTATTGTAAATTAAACACAAACATAGAATTTAGTTAATGAAACTGTTTAAATTGATTCTTCTCTTCATTTCGGTCAATTGTTTTGCAACAATCGTTGATTTATACGATGATTTAGCTTCAGCGATCCGTGCAGGCGATGCGCACCAGGTAGCAGTCTATTTTGATTCAAAAGTGGACCTGGCCCTTGCCAGCCAGGAAGATGTATATAGCAAGGCACAGGCAGAATTGCTTATCAAGGATTTTTTTGCAAAAAATCAACCTAAATCATTCTCACTCGTTCATAAAGGCTCTTCCAAAGAAGGAAGCTTATTTGCCGTTGGTACATTGTCTTGTATGAATGGTAAATCTTTCCGGGTTTCTTTTGTGATGAAATCAGTGAAAGGAGTTAACAGTATCCAGGAATTGAGGTTCGAAAATCAATAAGTCATACCCTAAATTGTTGAAAACACTGTCTGTACATGCCGGCAGTGTTTTTCATTTTCATCCTTTTTGAAAAAGTATCTTTACCGCATGTCATATAAGTTGAACACGGAACTCTACGGACTGTCAGTTAAAGAATTTATTGAGAAAGCATTGGAGGAGGATGTCGGAAACGGTGACCACACATCATTGGCGACTATTGCAGCAACAGCAAGAGGCAAAGCAATCGTGAAAGTGAAGGAAAAGGGAGTCATTGCCGGACTTGTTCTCGCTGATCAGATCTTAAACCAGGTTGACTCGACAACCACTGTTAAAGTATTGGTGAATGAAGGCGCTTCAGTAATTCCGGGGCAAGAGGTAATGCATCTTGAAGGAAATACACAATCCTTGCTGAAAGCAGAGCGGCTCCTTTTAAATTGTATGCAGCGAATGAGTGGCATTGCAACTAAAACCCGCTCACTTGTCAATTTAATCGAAGGAACTTCTGCCAGGCTGCTTGACACACGTAAAACAACTCCGAATTTCAGGGTGTTTGAAAAGTGGGCGGTTGAAATTGGCGGAGGTATGAACCACCGTTTTGGGTTGTTCGATATGATTCTGATTAAAGACAATCACGTAGATGCAGCAGGGGGAATTGAAAATGCAATTGAACGTGCCAATGAATACCTGGAGATGACCGGGAAAAAGCTTAACATTGAAATAGAGACACGGAATATCGAAGAAATTAGCCGCGTGCTCAAAACAGGAAATGTAAACAGGATCATGCTGGATAACTTTCCATTGGATGAGATGAGAAAAGCAGTCATCCTGATTCAGCAAAGATTCGAGACAGAAGCCTCAGGTGGAATTACCGAAGAAACGATCAGGCCCATTGCAGAAACAGGTGTTGATTTTATTTCCGTAGGTGCACTCACGCACTCTTACAGGAGCCTTGACATTAATATGAAGATTATTTCCTGAAATGACAGTCAGGAAAAAAAACCCCCTGGTGAAGCGGCTTGTAAAAAAGTTGTTATACTCATCGCCTGCAAAGGCCATGAAAAGCTATTCCAAACGTGTTGCCTTACCGGGATTTGAAGGTATGCCTGTATATAATGTTGCTGATTTTTTCTTTACGGGAATCCAGCGCGGCGCAATTGTTACACGTGCACAATCGCTTGCGTTCAGTTTTTTTCTTGCCATATTTCCGGCAACCATATTTTTGTTTTCACTCATACCTTATGTTCCGATACAGAATTTCCAGGACCAGTTGCTGTTGCTGATTCAGAATGTGCTGCCCAAGAATGCATACGAGTCTACGCGGGAGACGATTGAAGATATCATCAAGCACCAGCGTGGTGGGTTGTTGTCACTGGGATTTGTGTTTGCACTTTATTTTACTTCGAATGGATTTATGGCGTTGATGCGGGGATTTAACAGCTCCTATCATGAACAGGAAAAAAGGAGTCCATGGAAAAGAAGGGGTGTGGCAATGATCCTGACAGTAATCTTATCAGTGTTGCTGATTGTTGCAACGGTTCTGATCATATTCAGCGAAATCACTTTTAAATATCTTGTAAAGAAAGCCATCCTGAAAAGTAAAACCCAGGTCGTACTTATACTCATTGGTAAATGGATAGTCGTGTTTGCACTTTTTTTCTTTATGATTTCGTTCCTTTACTATTATGCTCCTTCGGTAAGGAAGAAGTGGAGGTTCGTTTCTGCTGGATCCACTTTTGCCACCGTATTAACGATCATGCTTTCGATCGGTTTTGCGTTCTTTGTAAATAACTTCGGACAATACAACAAAGTTTATGGTTCCATCGGAACACTTATAGTCATTCTCCTCTGGATCTATTTTAATTCTCTTATTTTATTGCTGGGTTTTGAATTGAATGCAAGTATTGACCGGGCGAAGAATAAATTAACGAGACAATTCTGAGAATTGCCGTAAGTTGAATCGGGATATTAATACTCAAAGAATGATCCGCTACCGGATTTTTATTGTTTTTATTTTTTTCTCTGCTTCAGCCTTTGCGCAAAGCGGCAATGATTTTTACAGGAGCAATGAGAATACACTATACTGGAAAAGCAGGAAACCATATCCTGGATATTGGCAACAGGATGTCCATTATGATATCAAGGCAGAAATAGATGATGAGCTTGATATCATTTCAGGTAAAGAGAATCTGACCTATTGGAATAATTCTACTGATACGCTTGCATTTGTCTATTTCCATCTTTATCAGAATGCCTTTCAACCGGAATCCTATTTTGATATGCTGATGCTTGCCAATGAAGTAAAAGCAAATTACAAAAGGTGGGAGAAGGAAAAAAAAGGGATGGTTATTGAAAAAATTCAATCCGGTGGCGTTGATTTGAATACGGTGCCGGACAATACAATCTTGAAGGTTTACCTCATCAAACCTATGCTTCCGGGAGATTCGGTAATCTTTAATATTGATTTCAAAAGCTATTATGGCAACTCGGGATTACGCAGGCGCATGCAACTTTTTACATCCTGGGGGCATAAGCATTACAATGGCGCCCAGTGGTATCCTAAGATTTCTGTTTATGACAGCAAGTTTGGATGGACAGCCGACCAACATCTGAGTAAGGAATTTTATGGGGACTTCGGTTCCTTTGATGTAGAACTCACTTTTCCGAACATCTATATCGTAGAGGCCACAGGGGTACTTCAAAATGAAAAAGAAGTATTACCTGATTCGCTTCGTAAAGCACTTGACATTTCCAACTTCAAAGACAAACCATTCGGATTTCCACCTTCTCTTCCTATCATGCCGGATGATTCAAAGAAGACGTGGAAGTTTCATGCAGACAATGTCCACGATTTTGCTTTCACCGCTGATCCTACGTATCGGTTCGGGGAAGTAGTATCAGCAAATGGAATAAGATGCATTGCATTGGTGCAGGAGTCGCACGCTTCCGGCTGGCAGAATGCTGCTGAATATACTGCCCGTGTGATTGAGTATTATTCAGCAACAATTGGTATGTATGCATGGCCTAAAATCGTTGTGTGCGATGCGCAGGACGGCATGGAATATCCTATGCTGACAATGGATGCCGGAAGTGACCCGGGCTACCGTGATCTACTTGCACATGAAATCGCCCACCAATGGTTTTATGGAATGGTTGGCAACAATGAAACGTATCGGGCATTGCTGGATGAAGGTTTCTCGCAATTTATAGAGAGCGAATGCCTGGATCAACTGGAAGGGCACTGGGGTCTCAATCCGAAAAACAAGAATATGTATCAGGAGTATTTCAGAGATTCTATTTCCATTTCGTACCGTTTTGCTCAATCAAATTACCTTGTAGATGCCATTCGGAATAAAGATGGTTTTCTCAATACCCATTCTGATCATTTCAATAGTGCACTTGGTCATGGCGGCGGTTACAGCATGGTTTACCGGAAAACAGCGGTCATGCTTTTCAATCTTCAGTATGTACTTGGAGATTCACTTTTTCGTTCCGCGCTCCGGCATTATTTTGACCAATGGAAATTCTGTCATCCATATCCTGAAGATTTTAGAAACAGCTTCATCCAGTTCACCCATGTAGATTTAAACTGGTTCTTTGACGAGTGGCTTGAAACTGATTACAAAGTTGATTATAAATTGAAGTCAATAAGTAAAGGAGCAGGGGAGGATGATTTTGTTATTTCCTTCCTCAGGAAAGAACGGATGGAGATGCCTCTCGATTTTTCGGTATATTCCAATGAAGGGAAGACGTACAATTACCACATTCCAAATCGAAATTTTATCAAGCAGACAGATGCAATAGTACTTCCGAAGTGGTATGGCTGGGATAAGCTGAACCCTGTCTATGATGCCACGATCCATATTCCATCAGGCATCGAACGCATCATGATTGATACCACGCTCCGTCTTGCTGATATCAATATGCTGAATAATTCCAGGCCATTTCCACTGCTCTTGAAGTTTGACTCCAGGGTTGCCAATCCGGCTGACTGGAACCATTACGTTGTAAAGTGGAGGCCGGATATCTGGTTCAATAATTATGATGGAATAAAAGCGGGAATACACCTGGAAGGAAATTATTTTAATTATTCCCGTTTTTTTGATTTCAATTTTTGGATGAATACAGGTTTGGCGCAACAAAAAATTCCTGAGTTTGCGGCAGTAAATAAAAACGATCCTGTATCTGTTACTTTTTCTTTCAAGACTCCTTTGGAAGATTTTATAAAAAATTCAAACATTCAATTTAATTCGCGCATCATTGATGGACTTCAACATTTCAATGGCGGTGTTGACTGGAATACGATGAGCAGGCAAACGAATATCGCAGTTTCTTTTTCTTCAGATTACAGAAATAGTTTGTCATCACTGGCCTACCTGCTTTATCCTGATGAGTGGGGAATCGGTAGATATGACAATGCGCTTACTGCTTCACTTACGCATTCCTATAAAGCGAAGGGCGGCAATGGTGTGATAAATTTAAGTCTGCGCAGCAGCAGCATTGGAAGTAATTACGACTACTCTTACCTTCGGCTTACTGTAGTGGACAATTATTATTTCGGGAAGTTTACGTTGCGTTCCCGCGCAATCGGTCAGTTGGGAACAGGAACAGACTTTGCGAAGGAATCATCATTGTACCTTGCAGGTGCGAACGGCGAAGAATTAATGAATGACAAATTTACCCGCTCACGCGCTTTTGTGCCGGAGGATTGGCTGGGATACGGTGTTGCCATCAATCATTTTCAACAAGGGGGAGGATTGAACCTCCGTGGCTATGCCGGTTATCTTACTGCACAGGAGAAAGGCAAAGGAACTGTTCGCACAATCTACCGCGGCACAACAGGATGGGCTTTCAATGAAGAGCTGGATTTTACAAAATACATTCCATTTAAACCAAAATTTACCCGTACTTGGCTTTCGGTGAATATGTATTTATTCGGAGATGCAGGTTCGATCAACTATGATTTACCGGAGGAAAAAATACTGATGAGTGATGTACGGGCAGATGCCGGAATCGGGATTGGTGCAACGATTAAGAAATTTTTTTCGTTACAGAC
>JBDTTM010000016.1:0-22723 GCA_039930605.1 Bacteroidota bacterium | reverse complement strand
GCAAATGCACAACTAAGATAGTTGAAAACTTTCTTCATTGAATGATTGATTTATTAAGAGGTAAATTATTCGCAGGAAAACCAGTTTCAAATATATGGAACCCCCTTCAATATCACAATAATTGAAGTAAAATTCTCGAAAATAATTGAATTTCCCCGCTGAAGTAGGGGTTTCTGGCCTGTTGGTTGAAATTAATAATAGCTAGCTGTGCTATTGTACATCGCCGGTTCCCCGGATGATGAGTTCAGCAGTTCCATTAAAATTGGAAACGAACCCGGTAACACTCACGGTTCCTGTTGGGTAGGCAGTTCCTGAGAATGTTGCTCCACCCCGGGTATATAAAATAAGTGTTCCTGTTCCATCAGTAATGGTCACACTTCCACTATAGGTTCCGGAAGCTCCGCCTGATAAGGTTGCTCCTGATACAGTGATTAAAGTAGATTCAAGGGCACTAAGCGTCGCATTTGCTGTGCTGGTGGTAACAACATTAGGCGTAACATTTCCTGACCCGAGAACAGTAACCGCTGCGCTGCTCACATAATTTACTTCCAATCCCTGTTGGAATGTTTGGAGTGAATCCCCGCTGAGATTAATCTCCAATGAGTCATTCAGATTAAAAGTATTCGGTGCAGTAAAACGAATTATAATGCCCGAAGCCCCGTCCTGCATGATGAGATTGTTCGCAGTGATGTTCGCAGTTGTAAAATCGGAAATAACGACACCCCGGATTTTTGTTCCGGTAACAAATGCTGCTGAGCCTCCCGTATATGCTGCGCGCACGTCTGCAACAGACATCAATGCACCAGTACCGACAGAATCTCCGGTTCCGCCTCCACATCGGGCTCCTGCCATAATTACATCTTCTGCATTCCTGATTACAAGTTCCGGTGAGCCTGCATATTGTTTATAAACCGCAACCATTGTTCCTTTGCCGGATGGCGTAATTGTTCCTGCAAAAGTTGCGTAGCCGCTTGTATAAAGATCTGCCTGGTTGCCACTGCAATCTTCAATGTATCGGTTTATAGATTGCTGTGTTGCCGCATTCGCATAAGGCTGACCTGCATCTGCAGCAGTAAATTCAACATCTACAAAACGTACCAATGTTTGCGTTGGCTCATTCCCAATATTTGCAATCGTAACAGTTTTAGGGCTGACAGGAATTCCCCATTTTCCAGCCACCAGATATTTCGGCACAAGGCCTGAAGGAATTCTGCCCACAGTTTGTAAAACAGGAATACCCAGTTGGAAATTTCCATCTCCATCATCAGCAATCACAAGTCCTTTGCACTTTACGAACACCCTTCTTCCAATTGGATAAAGTGAATTGAAATTTGATTGGTCTAATTGGACAGAAATCGCACCGGTGCTATCCTGGATAATTACTTCCTTGTAAAAATTACCGGATAAATCATCAGCGATCACTACACCGGCAATCACTTCATTGGTGGTGATCATATAAGGTGTTGTTCCTGTTGCCAAAGACTGGATATCACTGATAGTCATCGATACGGCCAGGTCCGGGTCTATGTTTGCAGTTGTAGGTGCGTCAAATTCATTTTTCACGCAGGAAGAAAGTAATGACAATACAACGACAACTGAGAGAAGGCTGGAAATGCTGACAATTTTTTTCATTCTGATTTTATATTGAAGATATTTTTAATTCATTCTTAAAGTAAGGTTGATAAAATAGGTACGCCCAAAAGCATACGTAACGCGTGGAGCGAATTTGTTCACATTTTTATCTGCAAAATCGAAACGCAGTGGTTCAGCTGCACGGGTAATAATGTCCTGGTTGTCTGTAACGTTATTCACACCTATATTCAATACCAGGTAGACAGGTCTTTTAATTGACTTGAACTGATTGTCAATTTTCCATGACCATCCACCAGAGATATCAAGCGTGTAACCATTAAAAGATTGTTTTTGCTGCAATATTTCATTCCATTTTGCTGAACCTGCATCCACAAGGTCGAGTGATTCAATCTGTCTCCTGGTGAAACTTGCATCATAATATATTCCGTCAAATGCATTTACACTCATGTACAGGTACCAAAATTTCGACGACCGGTAATTTAATCCCAGTGAGTACGCTTGTTGTGGACCATTACTCAGGCGAACATTTTTCAAATAGATGAGTTCATCTGTTGCCAAAACAGAATCTTTACTGTCCTGCGTTATGCGGGCAGTTGGGCGAGAGGAATAAAAATACTGACCTGCACTTACAACTCCATTCGCGGCAAAACCACGACCGAGGTTTACTTCCAGGGCAGCTTCTATACCTTCGTGGCGTTTATTAAGCCCGGTAAGTGTATAATTTGTAAACGTGTGGAAAGATTCATTGTAGAAATGGATGGTTTCGGTTTCATCAGTATACTGGGTATAAAATCCCGTGAGTTTTCCTTTCACCCGCGGTGCCTTTAATTGGTACCCACCTTCGAATGAAGTTATGAATTCATCATCCGCTTTACCAACCCGGTTATTTGTTTTCGGCGAAAGAAACAGATTGTCAAAGTATGGTGCTCTTGTTTCAAAAGCAGCATTTGCAAAGAAATAATTTCTGCCATTCATTTTATAAACTGCACCGCCTTTTACACCTGCATCAGGATAGGTAAATACATGTGATTTACCATAAGAGTCATTCGGAAAAATTCCATTCTTCGTTTCCCCATCACGGTACATGTCAGTGGAATTTATATTTACAGCAACCATGTAATCAAAATGGTCAAAATTAAATTGTGCCTGTCCCCACAATGAATACTTACGGATATTTGCTTTGTAATGATATCCATACTTATCTCCTACATGGAGCACACGGTCAGGATTGTTGAGATCATTCTGAGCAACGTCATTCTCTGTAGGATTTTCAACGTCAACGAACTGGTTTAAATCAACATAAAAGTCTGCTCCCAATAGGTCCGTAAGTTCTTTATAATATTCTGAGGTCTGTTGCTGGTAACTATATCCCAGAGTCAGTTTGGTATGATCATTCAGCACATTATTATAGTAAGCATTAAAGGAAAAGCGACTGAAATTGGTCACATATTCCTGCAATACATATTTAGCCATGCGCCCACTCACACCTCCATAAACAGTATCATGCAATGCGTTTGCTTCATACAATGCATCCCAATTCAATTGCCTTGAATCAGTATTATTTCTCAGCATTGCTGCCAGTTCCTGTGCATACGGAATAAATGAAAGCTGGTCTTCATTGTAATTGGGATCGAAGCTTGGCAAATTCCGATAGTAGTCAGGCTGCGGATTGAGGGCATTAAACCAGTCAATTGAACTTACACGGTTATAACCAAATGAATATCCAACCGCTGCATTCAGAGAGGATTTAGAATCAATATCCCAGTGGTATGTAAGTGTAACCAGCGGCTGGTGATTTTTCCCAACTGCGGAATTCCGTATTTTACCATTCTGATATCCCCAATTCGGATTGTAGTAATTATTATCCGCAAGATCATACATCTCCTGGTAAGATGATTTACCTCTTCCGTTTTCAGTTGGAGCACCCATTGCGGTGAAAGAGATGGAATGCCTGCTGTTTATGTATTTTTCAACTGATAGGAAATATGAGTGACCATCATAATAGGTACCTTTCACATATCCTTCCTGCGCCCACCTCCGTGAGTATGAAACCGAATAAGCCCATCCGTTTTTACTCAGCCCTGAACCATAAGTAATCATGAAACGATTGTCGTAAGTCCTGTTGGCAATTGAAAACGAAGCCTGAAGTTGTTTTCTCTGGTGAGAAGCACGGCTATCGATGCTGACAGTTCCGCCAACGTCTCCAAATGAATAGTATGCAGGAGCAAGACCCGATGTAATTTCCCTGTTGCGCACCACATCATTTAATCCGCTCCAGGAATTGTATAATCCCCTGCCGGTGGTAAGGTCATTCATGGGTACACCATTCATCAGCATAACTAAGTTTTCATCATCATAACCGCGCACACGAAACCGTGCAACACTGAAATTATACGATGCTGCATTTGTAAATGCATCTCTTGATGAATTAAGGACGCTGGCTACATTTTCTGAAGTTGAAGCCTGGCTTTGGGCACCTTCATCATCTGATGAAATAGTTGGAATGTTTTCTGTGTCTGCATGCGTATTAACAATTTCATCCTCCTTAGCTGTATCAACCGCAACCTGCATTGGATTTTCAATAGCATCCGATTTGACTTTTTCAACCGGCGAAACATCCAGTTTAGTAGTACCGGCCGGAACATCATTCAAAATAAATTCCCCTGATTCATTTGTGGTGGTTGAATTATTCGAGCCGGGTAAAGCAACCTTGGTATTGGGTGCCGGCTTTCCATTTTCATCAGTTATTACTCCTTTAATTGTATACTTTTGAGCAAAGCTGGAGAAGGGAAATATTAAAAGAAGGATAACCGGTAGAAATTTCAATTTCATCTTGTCTTGCCTTTTCAGGTTTTATTAAAAAGGGTCGCAAAGCTAATTAAATAATTCATTTAGAAAAGCAAAGAATCCTTGCTTCAATATTACTAAAAAGAAAAGTAAATTGAGATGCAAATCTTAATAAGCTCGTGCAAAAAGAACCTTTTCTTTAGAGTCCTTGCCGGAATAAACACATTTTCCTGACTCCTGTTTATTTCCAAGTGGAATGCAACGGATCGTTGCTTTGGTTTCTTCTTTTATTTTTTGCTCTGTTTCAGAAGTACCATCCCAATGTGCATAAACAAAACCACTCTCCGTATCTAAAATGCGTATCATTTCTTCCATCGTATCTGCATGAAAAGTTTTTGATTCACGAAAATTTAATGCTTTTTCATAGATGGTTGACTGAATATGGTCAAGCAAATGTTCAATCTTCAAACTGAGATCCGTTAACTGGATTACAGTCTTTTCCTTTGTATCCCTTCTGGCAACTTCAACCGATTGATTTTCCAGGTCACGCGGACCAATGGAAATTCTAACAGGCACACCTTTCAATTCATATTCCGCAAATTTCCATCCCGGCTTGTGTGTATCCCTGTTGTCGAACTTCACTGAAATATTCTTCATTTTTAAATCAGCCATTATTTTATTGGCAACTTCGGTGATTGCATTCATTTGTTCCTCATTTTTATAAATCGGAACTATCACAACCTGTATGGGTGCGAGTTTCGGAGGCAAAACCAATCCATCATCATCACTATGCGCCATTACCAAAGCGCCCATCAGCCGCGTTGAAACACCCCATGAGGTGGCCCAGACCAGATCAAGCTTACCTTCTTTGTTCGTGAACTTCACATCAAAGGCCTTGGCAAAATTTTGTCCAAGGAAATGAGACGTTCCGGCTTGCAACGCTTTTCCATCCTGCATCATCGCTTCAATGCAAAGTGTTTCCTCTGCCCCGGCAAACCTTTCATTTTCCGTTTTTGCTCCTTTAATTACAGGCAATGCTAAATAGTTCTCTGCAAACTCAGCATACACACCAAGCATCTTATTGGTTTCCTCAATTGCTTCTGCTGCTGTAGCATGTGCAGTATGCCCCTCCTGCCACAAGAATTCAGTAGTGCGAAGGAATAAACGCGTGCGCATTTCCCAACGAACAACGTTTGCCCATTGATTAACAAGAATCGGTAGATCGCGATATGATTGAATCCATCCTTTATATGTATGCCAGATAATAGTTTCTGAGGTCGGACGAACAATTAATTCTTCTTCCAGTTTTGCATCAGGATCAACAATAACTCCACTTCCATCCGCAGCATTCTTCAGCCTGTAATGAGTAACAACTGCGCATTCCTTGGCAAAACCCGCTATATGTGACGCTTCTTTGCTAAAAAATGATTTAGGAATAAATAATGGGAAATAGGCATTCTGGTGTCCTGTGTCCTTAAACATTTTGTCAAGTACAGCCTGCATTTTTTCCCAGATTGCGTAACCATATGGTTTAATTACCATACACCCCCTTACTGCTGAATTTTCTGCAAGATCTGCTTTGACAACCAAATCATTGTACCATTGAGAGTAATTTTCGCTGCGTGATGTAAGGACTTTTGCCATGAATGAAATCGGGATTTTTAGTTTAAAAACACCTTAAACGGGTGGACAGAAACCCCTTAAAAGCAGGAACTGAATAACCCTTTGGTATGGTGTTTGTAAATTACGCGGACGAAATTAGCAATTAAAAACTTTCATTCAATTTCACCGACATTTGCACTTTAAAAATAAGGAGACCGAATTATGAAACGTATCCCAATCATCTTTGCCGTAGCAGCTTTTATTTTTGCAGCGGGTTGTTCATCAACAAAAAGCACCACTTCATCTCCGGATGATGTTTATTATTCTTCCGGTGATCACCAGGGCGAACCGCAGCCGGCATCAGCAATAAGCCAGGCTCCGGCCTCAGATTATAGCCAGGACAACAACAACGATAACCCCGATCAGAATTCGAATTACAACCAGGGTGGTTCAGACAATCAAACCCAGTCACCCTCTTCAACACAGCAATACAGTGATGATAAAGGTACCACCTACGTCACCAATAACTATTACAATGATGACGACTATTACGATTACCAATACTCATCGCGTATAAAAAGATATTACGCGCCCGCAGCCGGATACAGTTATTATGATCCTTTCTACACCAACTCATATTGGTATGATTACAATCCTTATAACTATGGTGTGAGTATTTATCTCGGATACAACTGGTGGGCTCCGTCTTTTTGCTATTATGATCCTTTCTGGTATGGTCCTTCCCATCATTATGGTTATGATTCTTGGTATTCTCCTTATGGCTATTATGGCAACAACAATTATTGGAACGGTTATAACCACGGCTATAACAATGGCTACTGGGATGGCTACTATAACGGAGTTTATGCAAGCACATATAACAATCCATACTATTATAACAGCTATGATGGAAACAGCACTTATAATGGACCCCGCGGATCAATCAGTTCAAATGGAAAAACAACATCTCCTTCACCACGCGCAACACTGGGTGAGAAATACCAAAGAGCTGTAGCTGAACATACACTTCCAGTGATGGATCAACATGGAAAAACAGAAACTCAATTAAATTCAGGTTCCGGCAGAAACAATGTGATTAATAAACCCGGTAATGTCCAGGGTGGAGGAAAAAGTGAGGTAAGTCCCATTCATCCAAAGGACGAAACTACTGGAGTAAAAAATCCTGTTGCTACTGAACCGACTAGAGGTCCGGTATCTATTAAAAATGAAACCGGCGGAAGAGAAAATTCCGGAACCAAACCTGTTACAGATCCTTCATCTTATCCGACTCCGGGAAGAAATAACACTGTCGGCATTGAGCAGAATCCAAAAGAAAACGGTGGCTCTGTTCGTCCCAATGTGGATCAACCCTCAAGAAGCAATAATATCAATTACACACGCCCTAAAAATAACAGTGATGTAACTGTAAGTCCACGAAATAATAATGGCGGAACTGTCCGTCCGAATGTTGAGCAACCGGGAAATAATCAGAGCGTACGTCCTGGCAATGTTCAACCACGGAACAATAACAATGGCCAGTTCAACCAGCCTCGTAATGACAGGCCTCGAAATAATAATTCAGAGAACGGCACGATTGGTCAGCCAAGAAATGAAAATGTAAATCCGCAAAATACCAATCCACGGATTGAGCAGCCTAGAAGCAATCCTTCATACGAACGTCCACGCCAGGAAATCCAGCCACGAATAGAACCGAGGCAGGAACCAAGGCAGTACAAACAGGAAAATTCACAACCGCGTCAGAAAGAAAATGTGAGTACACCAGCTCCGCGACAACAGAATAATGCACAGCCTGCGCCTAAAAATAATAATTCAGGGAGCGAAAACAAAGGCGGAGGAAGAAGAAAATAGTTTTGAAAGTCATATATAAACCCGCACTGTGAACAGGAGTTTATTCACGTGCGGGTTTATTGTGAAACAAAAATTAAATAAAAAAAAATGAAAGCTAAATATTTTGTCCTGTCGTTCTTCATTGCCACAAGTGCAATCAATGTGATGGCGCAATCAGATGCTGATGCACTTCGTTATTCGCAATCCTCCATTTCGGGTACGGCCCGATTCAGTTCAATGGCAGGCGCCTTCGGTGCTCTTGGAGGAGATTTTTCTTCAATCGCTGTAAACCCCGCAGGGCTTGGCATCTACCGCAAATCGGAGTTTACCATTTCTTCTTCTATTTACACAAGCCAGACGACCACTGATTTTCTTGGCAAAACTGCAACAGAAAATAAATTCAATTTTAATATTCCGAATTTTGGTTTTGCCTTCAGTCACCTTACCAATGCTGACAGAAAAGATCTCCCAGGTTGGAAAAGTGTAACGGTAGGTATTGGAATGACGCGCATCAATAATTTTCACACGCATTCGTTTTATGAATCATTGAACCCTGACAATTCTCTTCTCAATCACTTTGTAGAAAACGCGAACGGCAGCACATCGCTGGATCCATTCTATGAACAGTTGGCGTATGATGCCGGCTTGATATATCCCGAGAATGATTCGTCAGATATTTATACTTCAGACATGGGAATGGCAGGCAACTACCCAATTACCCAGCGCAGAAGCAGCACAAGCCGGGGAGGGATTAGTGAATGGGATTTTTCAGTTGGAGCAAATTATAACAATATCGTTTACCTGGGTGGATCAATTGGCATCAGTTCTCTTCGTTACCTCGAGGAATCAATCTACACTGAAGAAGACAAGGATAATATTATTCCGGTATTGAATAATTATTCGCTCCAACAGGATGTTACCACAAGTGGCACAGGGGTGAACCTGAAACTGGGCGTGATCGTAAGGCCTGCACCATGGGTGCGCGTCGGAGTAGCCTTTCACACACCTACATTGTATGCAAACATGCAGGATGATTATAAAAATATAATCACCTCAAGCCTTGAGAATATTCCAACCAGTCCTGCAGAATCTCCCGACGGTTCATATCAGTACACTTTAGTAACTCCACTAAAAGCAGTCGGCAGCGTTGCATTTATCATTGCAAAAACAGGTTTAATAAGTGCTGACTATGAATTTGTTGATTACTCAGGTTCACGGTTTGATGCGAACGATGCAAGCTTCTCAACAGTGAATGATGCCATCCGCACAAAATATACTGCAACCGGAAATTTCAGACTCGGTGGAGAATACCGATGGAATGCAATCAGCTTCAGGGCAGGGTATGGCCTCTATGGTTCGCCATTTAGTTCTAATGAAAAAATTACCGGAGCAGATTATTCCAAGACCTATTATGCCGGTGGTATCGGCATCAAAGACAAAAATTATTTTATAGACTTGGGATATAATTATTCTGAATCAAATGAATATTACCAGCCCTACACCTTGCTCCACAATGTACCTGTTGCCGGGTCAAGGAATAATGTGGTCAGTCACAATTTCGTGGTCACGTTTGGTGTTAAGTTTTAAATTCACTTCACTGCCAATCGCTCCAGTGCAGCCTGGGCCTTCTGATCGATGCTGTTCTGATAATCGTGATGTCGTAATTCGAGACAGCGGTTGTAGAAAGTTCTTGCTTTTTCCCAATCCTTCTGCTCCTCGTAAAGCTGGCCAAGCATGAGGGCAGCGTTGGCCGCAAAATAATAATGTGAAGTTTCACCGTTTTGCAGGGTGGCGGAATAGTTAAGGATAGCTTTCGGAAAATCACCCGTTTTATGAAAAAGTCTGCCGTAGCGGTAGGTATATTCCAACTTGTCTTTAAAAGGCAGAACAGTGGGCGAGGTAATCTTTACCATTTCCCTGAACGATTCCTTATAGTATCCGCCATCGAAAAGCAACCGTGCCCGAAGCAAAACGGGATTTGGAATTTCTTTGGTTTCAAATTCTTTCAAAGCCTCCTTGTCTTCATCCACCAGTGTTATTCCCTTTGTAAAACACTGTTCCAGAATTTGTTTGTATTTTTTATCATCATTCCTGAGCAATGCAATCCAGGCCAGCTTTTGATAGGCTGATTTTACATAATTTAATCCTTTAAAATGTGCCAGGTAATATTCAAAATCTTCCTCAGCACCCAAATCAAGTTTTCGCAGACGCAGTTGTGCTTTTTTATAATGAAGGAAATAAAAAGGAAAAATACCGTCATCGTCAAACGTATTCATGATAGCCAAAGCTTCTTCGTTCCTTCCTGATTTATAAGTAAGATTGGTGAAACAATACATCATGAGTGGGCTGTTCTCAGCATGCTTTTTAACTGCTCCGGCTAGTAAAGCAGTTATCGAATCATTGGTGGTTATAGAAGAATAAATCTGTACGAGATAGAAAAGCACTTCTTCTTTATATTCAGGAAAGAATCCCTCATCAGTTTCAGCCAGCATTCTGAAGAGTTCATCGCTGCCTTGGGGAATAGTGCCTTCCATTCCTGCAATGCTTACCAACCACTTATATTCATGGGGGATTGCTCCTACCATTGCATGAAGGAGTCCAAGGGTTTTTTTATTAAGCGGGAAAGTTGGATACAGGATAAAATTGCGCTCTGCATAATTATAGGCCTTGCGAATATCAAGGGCCGCGGAAACATTTTCTCCAAACTTCGCCTTGATCATGGCTGTCTGAATCAGCATATCTGCTTTTGCCAATAAGAGATAAGGAGAATTTCCTCTTTCGAGGTCAAGCAAGCGCAATCGTCTTTCCGTATTCAGCCGAAGTGTGTCTGCATATTTTTGTTCCTCTGTAATAAAAGCCTTGATGAAGTCATAATAGTTGGCATAAAGAAGTGTGAGGGAATTTGAAGGTTGCTCTTTTTTTTCTTTTTCAAGGTAAATCCGTGCTTCGTTCAATCGCAGGCGTAAAATACACTGAAACGACTTTCTTAGATTGTCAGAATAATCAAAGCCGGCTTTGGTTTGATATGCTGTAATCACAAAAAGAAGACCTAGGAGCAATTTTTTCATTCCACCTGAACGCTTGAATATATTAAACGATTAAAAACGGGAGATGTTCTCCCGTGGTAGGCGAAGATACCTCGTGGAAATCTTCCAAAAGAAAAAGCCCTGCAGGTTGGTTCTACAGGGCTTTCTAGAAATATCGAAATCTTTATGCAGGAACAGTGTTTTCCTCTTCGATGCTGGAATCAACAAGGATTCTCCCACAATGTTCGCATACGATTACTTTTTTATGCTGACGAATTTCAAGCTGGCGCTGTGGCGGGATTTTATTAAAACATCCTCCGCAGGCATCCCGCTGGACAGCTACTACTGCCAGTCCGTTACGCGCATTGCTGCGTACACGCTGATAAGCTGCAAGCAAACGTTCATCAGCAATGGCCCGCGCCTTCTGAGAAATTTTTTCAAGGTGCGTTTCTTCCTTTTCTGTTTCTGCAATGATGCTATCTAATTCAGCCCTTTTTGTCTTCAATACTTTCTTCTTGTCCTCGAGATTCGCTTGTGTGATCTCCAGGTTGGCTTCCTTGTTTTTTATTTCAATTGTAAATTCCTTGATACGCTTTTCTGAAAGTTGAATTTCCAAATTCTGGAATTCCACTTCTTTTGTCAACGATTCGTATTCACGGTTATTCTTCACTTTACCCTGTTGAACTTCGTACTTCTTGATCTGGTCCTTTGAGTCTTTGATAGCCTGTTTTTTCTTGGCAATCATCTCCTGAGATTCAGCGATCTCTGTATTGATATGGGTAATGCGGGTTTCAAGGCCTGCGACTTCATCCTCCAGGTCTGTTACTTCCATTGGAAGTTCTCCGCGTACGGTACGGATCTTATCAATATTTGAATCGATTTGCTGCAACACATAAAGTGCTTTCAGTTTTTCCTCAACAGTAAATTCAGTATGATCAAGGGCCATGATATCTGCCAGCTTTTTTTCAAGCTGACCGATGTCAACGATCTTTTCAATTTTACGAGGAGTTTCCTTTTCTGATTTGGGGCGGATTTTGGCTTTACCTAATTTACTTAACGACACAGTTGATGAGTTATTTATATCTGGTTTAGAAACTTGCTTGACAGATTTAGAAACAGTTTTATTGTCAGAATGTTTTTCAGGCACGCTATTAATAGCTTTTTTAAGTACAGGTTTGGCCTTCGCCACTACCTTCACTTTTGAAGCTGATTTTTTTTCTGGTTTCTTGGTTTTTTGTGCCATGTTGATCAGTAATAATGCACCGGATTAGTTACTAATTCTGTCAAACGGACGGCAAATGTAGAAAAATTTCTCACAAGCAATTCTTTTAATAATTCCGAAGTAAACTGCTCACTTTCATAATGACCGATATCAGCAATTACTAACTTATTTTCAGCATCAAAAAACTGGTGATATTTGAAATCCGACGTCACAAAAAAATCGGCATTTGCCCTGATGGCATCATTGATCAGAAAGCTGCCCGCTCCACCGCAGACGGCAACCCTTTTCACATTCCTTTCCAAAAGTTTTGTATGCCTGATATTACCTGTTTTCATGGCTAATTTGACCAATTTCAGGAAATCCTGTTCTTTCATCTCATTCTCTAACTCCCCTACCATACCACTTCCTATTTCTTTACTATAGTTTTCAAGCTGGTAAATATCATAAGCAACTTCCTCATAAGGATGCGTCTTTTTGAGCGCTGCAATAACCCTGGATTCAAGGTATGATGCAAACACAGTTTCAATCCTGGTTTCCGCCTCCCGGTGTTGCTTTCCTTTTTCCCCGACAAATGGCTTTGCACCCTCCAATGCCCTGAAAGTACCGGTACCACTGGTGTTAAAACTACATTCATCATAATTTCCTATGCTGCCACACCCGGCTTCAAATAATGCCTGCTGAACCTGCGGCACCTGACCGGAAGGACAAAATGTTACCAGTTTCTTCAACATGTTTTTCTTAGGTGCAAGGATTTGGAGGTTCCTTAATCCGAGTGTCTGGCAAATTTTTTTGTTGACGCCTGCAATTACATTATCAAGGTTTGTATGGATCGCATAGATGGCTATATTTTTCTGAATCGCCTTAATCACGGTGCGTTCAATATAATTTTTACCATTCAGTTTTTTAATTCCCGCGAATACAATCGGATGATGTACAATGACCAGGTTGCAATTTTGCCCGACAGCTTCGTCAATAATTTCCTCCAGGCAATCAAGGGCAACTAAAATTCCGGTCACATTTCGAGAAGGTTCTCCTACAATCAACCCTGCATTGTCATAGCTTTCCTGCAATGACAGCGGGGCAATAGATTCAAGATAATCGGTTATGTTTTTTATGGTTGTCATACACTAAATTTATAAAATCACACGGTTAACTATCTCCCACTTTTTTCCTCAGCCTTGAATATTTCAGGTAGGTAGCATAGGCAGAAATTCTGCTGATCCGGAAGCCTTCGAATCCATCCATAAAACCCAAACGAAAAAAATAGTCCCTCATAAATTTTACTGCGGGGTTAATTAAGAGATTAAACAAGCTGGCTCTTTTTCCTTTTGAAAATTCTTCTTCCGCCATCAGTTCAGTAAATTTATCCACCTGTTTCATGTGTTCATCAACAGTGTAAAAAGTGAAATGATAGCAATCGCCCTTCAGCAATATTACCTTTTCCTTTCCAGGATATTTAAGCCGTTCATGGATTGTGCCTTCCCATTCGCATTTTCTGCGGTCATAAAGCCTTGTTTTTATGTCGGGATACCACCCACCATGCCTGATCCACTTTCCGCAGTAATTAGTGAGACGGTTAAAACTAAAAATCTGAAGTATTCCTGCTTTTTTAATTTCACGAATGGAATTGGCAAGTTCGTCTGAGAGTGCTTCATCTGCATCCATTGAAATAATAAAATCATTGGTAGCCTGAACCTGTGCGAAATTCTTCTGAACCGAATATCCTTTCCATTGATTCTGAATAAACCGAACGCCTTTCTGCAGACAGATTTCCCGGGTCCTGTCAGTAGAAAATGAATCTACAACAAGTATTTCATCTGCCACATTCCGGAGGGAATCGATACACCGTGCAATGTTACGTTCTTCATTCAGGGTAATTATTATTGCTGAAAGCGGAATCACGCGAGCAAGTTAGATACTTTTTTGCAGTCAAGCTTCTTTCTTGTTCCTTTGTCCGGCCTCAAAAAAATTTACGTGAATAAAGTGAGTGAACTTATTGGATCGGTACGGGAAGGTGATTTTAAATCCCTTGCACGCGCGATTACCATTGTTGAGAATGAACTTGATGGGTATGAGGAAATTTTGCTCGCCCTCGATCAAGGCTCTGTCACTCCTATTGTAGGCATTACCGGTCCACCGGGGGCAGGAAAAAGTACCCTGATCAATTCTTTGGTAAAGTATTTTATCGGGAAGAAAAAAAGAGTTGCATTGGTAGCAGTGGATCCCACATCACCTTTCAATTACGGTTCCCTCCTTGGTGACCGTCTGAGACTATCAGATTTTTTTAACCACCCTGATGTTTATATACGTTCACTTGCTTCACGCGGATCATTGGGCGGACTCAGCGAGAAAATAATAGAGGTGATGGATATTCTCAGGCATTCCAACTTCGATTACATTTTTGTTGAGACTGTGGGTGTGGGCCAAAGCGAAGTAGAAATTGCGGGGCTTGCAGATACCACTATTGTAGTCTTTGTTCCTGAATCCGGTGACGATATCCAGACGATGAAAAGCGGCATTATGGAAATAGCGGACATATTTGTGGTAAACAAATGTGACCGTGAGGGTGCAGACCGGTTCGCAGTAAATCTCCAGCACCTCATCCGTTTCAAAGATAAAAACGATTGGGTAGTGCCGGTGTTGAAAACATCTGCCACCAATCATGAAGGGATCGATGAAGTAGCCATTCAACTTGAAAAATTTCAATCTTCAAAGATCAGCAATGAAAAAAAAATATTTTTACTTGCTGAAAAAGCATACCGATTGCTGCAGCGCAAGCGCATGAAGGGAATCAGCCGGGAACAAATCCAGGAAGAGATCAGGAAATATGAAAAATCCAACCGATTTAATCTTTACCAGTTTGTAAAAGAGCATAGCTAATCGATTACGAATTCCTGCCGTTCAAAAGAGAATCACTACATTATTTTGACATTTGAAAACTCATATTTAGATGGTAAATAACATTTTGTGATGTTAAAATAGTTGTAACTTTCACCGCGAATATGCACCCAACTTTTACGAAGTATATATTGAGATCCGCTTTGCATCTCTGCATTCCGGCTATGATGTTTTTCTATTCCAATGCCGCTGCCCAGGTTTTCTGGACAGAAGACTTCGGAATTGGATGTAATATTGGTTTCCCAGCAAATGGATTAAGCACATTGAATGGAATATGGACAGTGGATTCCACTTCGATCGGTCTAAATGAGGTTTATGCCAATAATTGGTTTATCGGAGCACGGATCAGTAATAATGGTGCAGGGAATTGCGCTACCAACTGTGCAGGTGGAAACAACCAAACCCTTCATGTTGGCAATGGAGAAATTACAACGCCTATAGTCATCGGTGCAGATTCAGGATCTTACCTGACTGGTACATTTTGTATTCCTTACAGTATTTGTTCTTCCACACACAAAAGGGCACTGTCACCAATAATAGATTGCAGCGGAAAAAGTACCATTACGCTTGACTTCCTTTATTACGAGGGCGGCGATCCGGCAAATGTAAACGGGGATGCAACCCTTTGGTATTTTGATGGATCAGCTTGGTCGCAACTGGATCCTTTGCCGAAAACAAATAATGCAGCGTGCACCGGCACTGTGTATGGCGTGATGACCCCTTACTCCCTTGCCTTACCGGTTTCTGCTGATAATAATCCAAATGTCCGATTGGGTTTTCAATGGGACAATGATGATAGTGGCGTGGGCACTGATCCATCGGCAGCATTTGATGATCTGGAATTGTCCACTGCATTATTAGGCCCGCCCGTTACTGATTTCAGTGCAGACAATACCACCATTTGTGAAGGAGATACAGTGAATTTCACTGACCTGAGCACGAACTCACCAACTTCATGGTCATGGACATTTGCCGGCGGATCACCTGCATCCTCTGTTCAGCAAAATCCTTCGGGAATCATTTACGCTTCAGCCGGCGTTTATGATGTAACACTTACTTCAACGAATGCAAATGGCAGCGATATAGAATCAAAGACAGCATACATTACTGTAAATGTTTGCAGCGGTGCCCCGGTTGCAGAATTCAACGCAAGCGATACCGTGATCTGTGAAGGTGATGCAATAGATTTTACTGACATGAGTACAAACGGTCCAACCACATGGTCATGGGTATTTACCGGTGGAACACCAGCAGCTTCCTCCATTCAAAATCCGACCGGAATTGTTTACAATACAGCAGGCACCTATGACGTAACACTATACGCGACCAATGCCAATGGAACCGATACATTAACCAAGACCGTTTATATCACAGTGAATGTTTGTGCAGGAGGACCGGTTGCGAATTTTACGGCCAGCAGTGTGAACGTTTGTGTAAATGATGCAATTGATTTTACTGACCTCAGTACCAATTCCCCCACTACCTGGGACTGGACTTTTTTTGGTGCTGTCCCGGGAACCTCTACGATACAAAACCCATCAGGGATTGTCTATCCTGCTACAGGTACTTACAATGTTCAGCTCATTGTTTCGAATGCCAATGGAAGCGACACTTTGTTGCTCACGAATTATATTTCAGTAAATAACTGCACTCCTCCTGTTGCAGATTTTACTGCAAGTGATACAACGCTATGTAGTGGCGATTCGATCAGCTTTTTCAACCTGAGCAGCAACAATCCAACCGCCTTCCAGTGGACCTTCTTTGGAGCCACGCCTCCTGTTTCATCTTTACCAAATCCGACCGGTATTTATTATAATACACCCGGCATTTATACAGTACAACTTGTCGTAAGTAACAGCAGCGGAAGCGACACAATTGTATTTGCGAATTATATTAATGTGAATGCCTGCATCCCGCCGACTGCTGCATTTTCTGCATCCCAAACGACACTTTGTGAAGGCAAGTGCACTGACTTCAGTGATCAGTCTTTTGGAACGCCGACGTCATGGCTCTGGTTATTTCCAGGATCAAGTGTTGTAAGCTCATCATTGCAAAATCCGCTCAACGTTTGTTATGCTGATTCCGGCAGTTACAATGTAACATTGATTGTAAAGAATCCCTATGGTTCTGACACGCTCGTTCAGGTTGCATACATTACGGTAGATACATGTCCAAAGCCGATTGTGCATTTCATAGCTACGGATACATTTTTCTGTTCCAACAATTGTATTGACTTTATTGACCTGAGTGATAACATCGATGCCACGACCAGCTGGCACTGGATTTTCCCCGGCGGTGATCCTTCAGTGGACTCTGTACGTAACCCGCACGTTTGCTATCCTGATGAAGGCGTGTTTGATGCCATCCTGATTGAAACCAACCAATATGGTACCGATACACTTATCTTGTCATCATATATCAATGTGATTAATGTTCCGGGTTCATATGTTAGTAATGATACATCCATTTATTTTGGCAGCTCGGTGCAATTGCATGCAGGCGGTGGGATTTCTTATCACTGGACTGTAGTGCCACCTGGATCTTTTTTTCTGCCGGACGAAAACGATCCAAACCCATTAGTGACGCCTAACAGCACAACTCCTGATGAACTATACACCTTCTATTGCGAGATCACTGATTCAGTTACAGGTTGTACGACTGTAAAAAAAGTCGAAGTTGAGATATTGCATATTGACCACATTTTTGTTCCGAATACATTTAAGCCTTCTTCCAGCGGTGCCAATAGTACAGTTGGTGTTTATGCAACCAATGTGAAGACTTTAACGTTTGCCATCTACGACAAGTGGGGAGAAAAAGTATTTGAGTCACACAATCCTTGTCCTGATACAGGTCCATGCGATCTTACCGGATGGGATGGCAAGTACAACGGCGTGGATTGTGAAATGGGCACTTATATATACACCATGTTCCTGATTACTGAAGGCGGAAACATTTACCATAAGAATGGTAACATAACATTGATAAGGTAAGGTGCGATGAAAAAAAATCTTTTTTCAATTTCTGTTTTAATGATGGCCGGTGTAATGACCGCTTCATCTCAGGATGCACATTTCTCACAATGGCTGAACACCCCTCTTACCCTGAACCCGGCGATGACAGGCGTATTCAATGGCAAGTTCAGGTTCAGCAATGATTTCAGAAGCCAGTGGTCAGGAATTACAAAAGCATATACCGACATTCATGTTTCTGCAGATCTGCCAGTTGCAAAAGCGTTACTTCGAAACGGCCAGTTCTTTGGTGTTGGTTTCCTGTTGATGCAAAACCGTTCAGGAAGCAATTTTTTCCGCCAGACGATTATCCAGGGTTCATTGAGTTATACGACTCCCATTGATGAGGGAGATAATTATATTTCTATCGGATTCCAGGGAGGGTTAAATCAAAATTCCGTTAACATGACCAGCAGCACCTGGGGCAGTCAATGGAATGGGGATGATTATGATCCGGGATCAGGCAATCCTGAGATTGTTTCTTTGGAGCAGTTCAGTTTCGTTGATCTATCTGCAGGACTTTTCTGGCATTATGTTCCTGATCAATACAACTTTGTGTATGCGGGAGCTTCTGTAGGGCATATTGGCGGAGAGAACACAAGTTTTTACATAAAAGAAGTTTATAATATTCACCGGCGATACACTGTCAATATTGGAAGTGACATTTCAATGAATGATGATCACCAGTCATGGTTTGCCCCGAAGGCATTGTTTCTTTTACAAGGCAAGCAAAAAGAAATCACCGGTGGATTTTCGATTAAAAACAAGGTGAGATTCAAATCGCAATACACGAACTATCAAAAGGAGCTCATGTTTTCTCTTGGTGCATACTATCGTTTTGCAGATGCAGCCATTGTTTCTGCGCGATTCGAATACAACAACCTGAGTGTAGGATTGAGTTATGATTATGTGCTCTCATCCCTTCACAAAAATGCAAATGCAGGCAGTGCGTTTGAAATTACGATTTCTATTTTGAATCCTTTGAAGCGTGGTGAGATCAGGCGGAACTATAATAAGATGCCGAAATTCTTTTAGGGATTTCCAAGGCGCAGGGCGCGATTTCTTTCTTATGTAAGCAGCCGAATTCACGCAAAGGCGCAAAGAGCGCAAAGAAAACCAATGATTATTCTTTAAACAACCAACTTTTCCTCTCTTTTGTCAGGAAGAGGAGAAATAATCATTGATGCACAGTTCAATTTGCAAGTTTCCTCTCTACGCTTCACTCCGATCGGAATGACAGGATGAAATAATAGTAGATGAACAATTCAATTGGGGAGATTCCTCGCTACGTTTCACTCTGATCGGAATGACAGGATGAAATAATAATGGATGAACAGTTCAATTGGGGAGATTCCTCTCTGCGTTGCACTCCGATCGGAATGACAAATTAATTTGCAGAGGAGAATGGCAGAAGGCAAAGTTTGCCTTTCGAGTCGCAAACTTTTCCTTCTGCCCTGAGTTACAGTTACATGTTTTTCATATCAAATACGTGAAAGCATGAAATAATATTAAAAATACACGGAATTGCTGTTATTTCCCTTTGCGTAATCCAAAAATGAAATTAATTTTGCAACCCCTTTTAAAAAACATGGCCCGTTGGTCAAGGGGTTAAGACGCTTCCCTTTCACGGAAGAATCAGGGGTTCGATTCCCCTACGGGCTACTCGATATATAAAAAAACCTCGAATTCAACTGTGATTCGAGGTTTTTTGTTGGATGTAAATGTTTGGGGAAGAATTGGGGAAGAATTATGAACAATATTGCAAATTTTTGATACCTCTTTTGGCTAATTTAGGAAGGTGATTCGGCCTACCTCACGGAGGCCTTTAATTTAATAGGGAAACATGCCGAGTTTACATTTGTCGAGTGTCCCAGGAGGTTATATGAAAACTAGGAATTTAATAATTTTTAGGGATATAGGTTCTAAAAGCTAACTAATAGGTTCTAAATACAAAAATGGTAAATCAATTCCCGTCTCTGATATTTTTTTAATTGTGTGATGAAACACATTGTCTTTCATCACACAACTCTTTCAATACGTGATTTGCTAAGATGAAAATACCGTTCCTCCATTGCTTTGAAAATGACTTCGAAAATTTTTTGAAGTTCAGTTAAAGATTTGTTTTCAACTAAATCTTGGTGTACCTGCAATTCCGGCGCTCCCAAAAAATCGTAAGAAAAATATTCCAAGTTATTGAAGGGGTCAATCACATATGCTAATTCATGATTAAATTCATCCATTGATTGACCTGACTCCATGTACGCCATGAACTCAGGTAATAAAGCTTGGCATTTGCCTATAAATGAGATGAATCTTCGCCGTTAATTTTTATAACTTTCGAACGCAACAACATAATCATTTTAAAACCTTCCCATTCAGTTTGAGAACCACCAAACTTAAAATTAACTTCCTTTCTTGCAATCGCATAATTGTAATTGAAGCTCTGCCGTAGTGCCTCTTCGGCACATTCAATCATCTCGTAGGAAAGTCCTTTCAGGCGGGAAAAAATGGCCAGCGCCTTTTCTGCTGTACGTTTTCGTTCATCAATTCGTCTTCGCCGCATTTCTAAAAAAAATGCTACCACCGCACCGAGTACAGTGCCACCGACACCGACTAATCCACCAACCCAAACATCACTCATTGTAATTTCAATTTTTCTTTTTTAGTTATATATAAATAGTTTTTTGGTTTACCGAAAGATAGTCGATTAAATTTATTCTCCCCTTGTAACTTCTCTGCAAAAATTATTTGAAGCAACTATTGGATCCTATTCAATTTCATTTACATCCATATTCTTCACATTGACCAAAATATGAGTTAAATACTTTGAAACCAATTGTTTTATTCATTCATTTACATCAACCAAAATCTACTACTTATGAAAACACACATCCTTCTAGTTTTATTTTCGTCTCTAATTTATTTTTCTGCAAGCGCTCAAGTTGAATCGATTGAAAGTGACAATCCAGAAAATAGAAGTCTGAGGGACTTTGAAATGACAAAATCACCGGCCTTAGGTTACCCGCCTTCAGAGACTATGCAGGCAATACGCAATTCACTTAATCAACCGCAGTCATTGATTAGTTCTTGTCCCAATGATTGGACTGAAAGAGGTCCTGGAAATGTAGGAGGACGTACGCGAGCAATTATGTTCGATCCTAATGATGGTGGAAATGGATTTAAAAAAGTATGGGCTTGTGGTGTGGCAGGTGGATTATGGTATAGAGATGATATAACTGTTGCCTCCTCGTCTAATCCATGGACACATGTGAGCGACTTCTGGGATAATCTTGCGATTACCGCTTTAACGTTTGATCCAAACAACATTCAGAATTTTTATGTTGGAACAGGAGAAGGTTGGTTCAACAGCGATGCAGTACGTGGAGGCGGAATTTGGTTTTCTGATCAAGCTGGAAATGCTGGAACTTGGAACCAAATACCATGGAGTGATCCATCTGATGCAACATATGGAGGAGATTTTCTTTACATACAAAAGATAGTCGTTTACAATGGGTATGCTTATGTTGCTACACTTTCCGGGCTTTGGCAATTTCCTGTCCCTGCAAATTCAGTTCCTACAAAAGTTTTGGGAGCAGGAACTGGTTACGGAATCGACAGAATTGCAGATATTGAAATAGGCGCAAGCGGCAATCTGTTTGTATCAACTGGAATTCGGTCTACAGATGGGATTTATCGTAGACCTTCTAGTACTGTAGGTGCTGGAGGGTGGACAAAATTGAATGTAGGGGGGAGTGGACTTCCAACAATTAACTTTCAACGAATAGAGTTGGCATGTGCCGCTAGTAATTCTCAGATCGCCTATGCAATGGTTGAGACTACTGCGCCATTAGATGTTAAAATATATAAAACTTCGAACGCAAATGCAACAATACCTTTTTGGACACAATGTGGGGTTCCAACATGGCACAATGATGAAATTCCCACTACTCAATCATGCGTACCAGTTGCCAGCGATATCTCTAGAGGACATGCATTTTATGATTTAATTATTCAGGTTGATCCACTGGATGAAAACAATGTATATATGGGAGCTATTGATTTGTTCAGGTCAACGAACGGTGGTACTATTTGGAATCAGATATCTGAATGGACAAGACCAGGCTCAGGTTATAACTGCGGCTTGCCTTATGTTCACGCTGATCAGCATAATATACAATTCCGCCCTGGTCAAACTGGTGCAAGTAGTAATCAAATTCTTTTTAGTAATGATGGCGGTGTTTATTATACAACAAATGGTGGTACCGGTTTTCTGGAAGAAAATTACAACTATAATGTTACACAACTCTATTCTTGTGCGCTCAATCCTGCAGGTAGTGTTGTAGGTGCCAATCCTAACAACTTCCTTGCAGGTACGCAGGATAATGGAAGTCAATGGTTCAATGCTGCAGGAATTGACTTTAGTACCGATATGGTAAACGGTGGAGATGGCGCACTTTGTTTCATTGATCAAGAACAGCCGGACTACCAAATTGTGAGTTATCTCCTAGACAACTTTTATCGTTCAAGCAATGGCACAACAACTCATACATTCGGTACGATGTACTGGAACGACTTCCACGATAATGTCGGTTGCAATCTGGTAAATGGATACAACACTCTTTGGATCGACCCCGCGGATTACGATACAAGAAATAATACTTTATTCTTTGGTTCAGGTCTTGGTGATGGTAGCCCTTGTGGACTTTGTCTTTTAGATGTTGGTTATTCAGATGATGTTA
>JBDTTM010000015.1:0-23015 GCA_039930605.1 Bacteroidota bacterium | reverse complement strand
GTTTTATTCCTGCACAAACAGCGGGCACTAGGGTTTATTATTATGTGGAAGCAACTTCCGTCTCCGGAAAAACACAGGTGCGCCCGATGCCAGCTCCTGCAGGGTATTGGAGGTTTGATGTGCTCGGCAATGTTGGTATTTCAGAAAATGAAATCCCTGCTTTTGATCTTGGCGCTCCGTTTCCAAATCCTGCAAAATTTTTTGCATACGTCTCTGCTAGTGTTAGAGCAGCAACTACAGCAACCATAATATTGAAAGACGTGACAGGAAGAGATGTACGTGAAGTTTTTTCAGGCACCCTAAACAAAGGCCAGCAATTTATTTCTGTTGATGTGCGTAATCTTTCTTCGGGAATTTATTTTCTTGAGATGAAAACGAATGACAAAATATTGACGAGGAAGTTGTTGGTGAGGTAATATTAGTGGGATGAAAAAAAATATCCTTCTTCTATTCTGCATCTGTTTTTTATTGCAGGGCGCAAAGACGCAAAACGTAACATCGTTTTATCTGGATACGGTGACTTACTGGAATCGCCCACTGTTTACTGATGATGCCGTTTATTTTTTTACATACGATTTTGTGACAAAGATGGATTACGATGGAAATGTATCTTGGGCTAAACAAACTCCAACCCCAATTTGGAAAATGACGGTACGTGATAATGTTATTTATGCTTTATCAGGAACAAAAGTTATTAAACTTGATACAGCAGGAAATACAATTTGGGTGAAAAATTTTTCTGCGCACATTAATCCTGCAAGCACCGATGATAATTCATTTAATGACATTCTATTTGATGGAAGCAGAATTTATCTGAACGAAATGCAAGCACCTGCGATTCAGCAAGCGGGTGTTACTGATTATCCATCAATACTCGTTTTGGACACATCTGGAACGGTCTTACACGTTAGCACGCACTATGTGCAACCCGGTGGAGGATTTTCCCTTCAGTCAAGCATTGCTTCTCTTCAAGGCGGAGCATGGATAGGGTATAACTATGCTCCGGGTTTTACACATCACAGTTATATTGTAAGAATAGATACCATTGGGGATTACGATCTGAGTGCACTCAATCCGGGTTTTTCATTTCAAACCGTTACATTCATTCAGAACATTATCACCATGACTGACTCAACTTATCTGGTTTTATCCTGGAGTAATGATTATAACCAAGGTATACCTGCGGGCTTTTTTAGCTGCTCTAAAATTAACGAACATGGAAGTGCAATTTGGCAATATGGGTATTGGGATAATACGTTTACTTGTGGTGATCATGGGACAGATATCGTAAGCGCTGCCACTGACAGTATCGGAAATATTTATTTAATGGGTTTGGCGCTTGAATATCCGTGTGCAGGGCCTTCTTATCGTGGAATTTTCTGCTTGAAACTAAATAGCCAGGGTGATGTTTTGTTCACAAAATTTTACGGTGCGTCACAAACAATATTGGAAATGATAGACAACTATTCTAATAACGATGGATTTAATTTTCTACACTATGCAAACGGGCATCTTTATTGTGCGGTGAATTCGAGCAGTGCTGGGGGATATAGTAAGCCAACAATTCTTGTTTTCGATACTCTTTTCAGTAACTCATGTTTTGATCCTGATTCAACTATCAATTTAAATAAAGTTTCATTACCTCTATCGACAAATCCAATAACATCAACGCCACCTGTAATTTCATATGCCTCGGTAAATGATACTTTCACAATCAACCCAATGATTAATTTTAATAGTTGGGGCTTATGCATGGCGCTCACTCAATCCGAAATCAAAACCCCTCACTCCAAAATTTTAGTTTCTCCCAACCCCTTCCACACTTCCGCGACTATTCAAATTGATGGTTACGAAAATAAAAATTGCGTCCCGATAGCTATCGGGATGGAAATCTACAACACGCTTGGTATGCTTGTGCGGAAGCAAGCAACAGTAAGTAGTGTTAGTAGACAGGAAATTCAAATTGAACGAGGAGAATTAAATGACGGATTGTACTTTTTTCAACTCACTTCAAACAACGAAAAATTGGCATCGGGAAAGTTTGTTATTGAGTGATGGAAAAAGTTTAATGAATCGTGTATCTTTGTACAAATGAAAAATATCAAAATAGTAATTGAAAAACATGCCGATGGATACATCGCTTATCCTGTCGGGTTTAAAGGGATCGTAATTGGCGAAGGCAACACCTATGAGGAAGCACTTGCAGATATAAAATCGGCTATTGCATTTCATATCGAATCATTTGGTAAGGATGCACTTGCGGATGATGAAACACCGGTGATTGAACTTTTTGTTGCTGAACTCGCCATGGCATCATGAGCGCAAAGTTTCCTGTTGACGCACCTAAACAGTGCGTTTTAAAAACGTTGCATAAATTAGGATTCGAAATAGTGAGAGAAGGAAATCACATTTCAATGAGCCGGAAAAATAAGGATGGAACATTCACTCCGCTCACCCTACCCAATCACAATACTATCAAGTCATCAACGTTACGACTCATCTGCACACAATCGGGAATAGTGCGCGAAGATTTTATTGAAGCATATTCTAACACCTGACCATCTCAATTCACGATTAATATTTAAGGGAACTGAATGTAGCGTAAAGATTGTACGAGAATAATTCGATGCCTAATTCGCATATTCGCAAACAATTTATTATTTGATGGAATTAAAAATCAAATGAACTTAAACCTCCACGACATCCTCACCGTTTCAGCAATTCTTTTTGCCGTCATTGATGTAGTTGGTTCTATTCCCGTTTTGCTCGAAGTGAAAAGAAAAGCGGGAAGAATTAAATCTGCTCAGGCAACCTTTGTTTCCCTCCTGATTATGATCGGCTTTTTATTCCTGGGAGAAACAATCCTGAATTTTATCGGTGTTGATGTGCATTCTTTCGCGATTGCCGGCTCACTTGTTTTATTTTTCCTCGCATTGGAAATGATTCTTGGGATCAAACTTTATAAAGATGAAATTCCTGAAACAGCTTCAATTGTCCCGGTCGCATTTCCACTGATTGCAGGTACAGGAACGATGACAACATTGCTTTCCCTCCGCGCGGCTTATGATATTCCAACCATTATCATCGGCATCATCATCAACCTCATTCCTGTATTCCTGGTGCTGAGAAATTTGTTCCGCGTGGAGAAAATATTAGGCACAGCAGGCATCAGCATCCTGAGAAAAGTCTTTGGAATTATTCTCCTGGCCATTGCAGTGAAATTGTTTCGCACCAATGTTGGATTCTAATGCTCGAATTCAAAAGTCGGATTAATAAGTTTGCAAGTGTTCTAAATTTTTTTGGCCTGATTTGTTTTAAAAGCAGATAGTTCCTACTTTTACTGATTGTCTTAATAAAATTTTTATGGGTAGAAAGCTACCATCTGCTATTTTAATAATTTTTTGTTTCCTTCTTTCCCAAAACAGCATCAATGCCCAGTGCTCCGGAGGATCCAGCGGTGCGGTTATCGTACCCGGTTTAGCCTGGAGCAACACAGGTACAACTGCAGTTCCGGCGGGAACCTATTACACATTTGCAGCAACAGCAGGTCGGACCTATTATTTCTCGTTTTGCGGTGCAGATGGAGGAAACAGTTCTTTTGACACACAAATTTCATTGTTAAACAATGCAGGTGTTTATGCAGGAGGTTACAATGACGACTTCTGCGGCTTGCAATCGTACCTCACATGGACATGTTTAGCAACAGCAAATTACCGGGTTTTGATAAATTTATATTTCTGCCAGGCAACCGGAGCCAACCTTGGTACCCTGGTATATAAATATGCAGCGCCACTTACATGTCCCGGAAATCTCGGTGGAGGAGTCACAAATGTTCCATCCCTGCCTTATGCTGCAGGAGCAGGTACTACGTGTGGAGCAGGAGATGACCTTACCGCAACCAATACAAATGCTTGTGGTAGTACATTGTATTATACAGGAGAAGACCGGGTTTATATTTTCACACCTGCAACAACAGGAACCGTTTCAATCAATCTTACCTCTTCCGGTACGTACACCGGGTTGATGTTATACAATGGCTGTCCGTTGTTGTCACAAGGTGGTACTTGCGTGGATTATGCGCAGAGTTCAACAGGAAATAAAACACTGAACGTTTGTTTGCAGGCCGGCATTACCTACTACCTGGTTCTCGATTCGTGGAGTACGCCATCCTGCAATGCATTTTCAAATCTGACAATCTCAGCCCCTATTGCTGTAGGCGGATGTGCGACCGGAACCGGTACTGTAGCCGTTGCCTCTCTGCCTTATTCGAGTGTTAACAGGACGACCTGCGGCATGGCTGATGACATAACCGCCACCAATTCCGTTACCTGTGGAAGTACCTCTTACACTACAGCGGAGGACGAAGTTTTTGTTTTCACCCCTGCGGCATCCGGAACTTCTACAATTACTGTCTCAAGTTTAAGTACATGGGTTGGAATTACGTTGTTTCAAGGTTGTCCGTTGGTAAGCAGTTGTAGCGGAGTGCCCGGTGCCTGTATTGGGTATTCACAAAGCAGTGATGGAAATCAGAGCATGTGCGCAAATCTTACTGCAGGGCAAACCTATTACCTGGTAGTGGATCAATTTGCATCTCCAATCTGTATTCCTTCTTACAATATCAATATCAGTGCACCAAGTGGGGTTTCCCCGGGAATAACTTGTGGAAATCCGTACCCTGTTCCTGTACTTCCATTTTCCATCGCTGGCGAAACAACGGCATGCTTTGGAAATGATTATACGAATGTAAGTGTGGGATCCTGCGGATCATTCTATGAGTCAGGAGAAGATAAAGTATATCGTTACATCGCTACAGGATCTGAATGTATCGGAATCACCCTTTCAGGGACAAGTACAAATTCCATTGGATACCAGGTGTACCAGGGCTGTCCTGGGACCGGTGGTACTCTTTGTATTGCAAATAATGGCGGGGCAACTTCAGGTACGCTTACCGGCAGCGCAGTGCTTCCTGCTGCAGGCACCTATTATATTATTGTTGATACCTGGGCGCCTCCGGCAAATGCGGTTTACAACATCAACATCGTTTCCTATGGCGGCGGTCCTGCAAACGATCTCCCTTGTGGTGCTATTCCGCTGGCACAGGGTGTATATGCCCAGGGAAATAATAATTGCAGTGGAAATAGTGGTGAGCCCGCAGCGCCGGCCTGCTGGCTAACACCAAACACTATTAATTCCGTTTGGTATAGCGTAACTACTACAGGGGCTCAAACACAATTAAGAATCAGAACTTCGCCAGGATCACTAACGAATTCTCAAATTGCTGTTTACACAGGAGCATGCGGTGCGGGTATGACATTTGTCGCCTGTAACGATGACGCGCCTGCGTGTGGAAGCACGTTGAATTATAATTCTGAATTAATTCTTACCGTATCTCCTTCCACGACCTATTATATAGTTGTTGACGGCTACAGTAACTTTACCGGGTCTTTCGGGATCATGGTTCTTGATCCTGCCAGCCAGACGATACCCCCTGCTTATGGACAGGAATGTTCCACACCGAACCCCGTTTGTAATGCAACGATTAGTGTGGGTGATCCGGGATGGCAGGCGTTCGGTAATATCTGTGACTTTCCAGGTGGAGGCGGCAATTGCCTGTTAAGCGGTGAACGAGGTTCTGCATTTTATCAAATCAATATTGGTGCAAATGGTACGCTCGTTTTTGATATCATTCCCAATGACTGGCCCGGAGCACCAAGCACGATTAGTACTGACTATGATTTTGCCTTATGGAAAACAACAGGCGCCGGTGCAACTAACTGTTCTGCAATTGCAGGAGGCGCAGCACCGGTTCGTTGTAATTACAGCTTCCTCGGGGTAACCGGTATTTATACGACCGCAGGAACTTCTCCTGCTGCATATCCCGGATTTGGCTCAGCTTACGATGCGAATGTCGGCGTGACTGCCGGAGATGTTTATTTGCTTGAAGTGAGTAACTTCTCGAATAGCACCTCGGGCTTTACAATGAATTTTGGTGCTTCTCCGATTAACTATACGCCATCATCAGGCAGCGTAACCTGGAGTGGGGGAATCAGCACAGATTGGACACAGGCTCCTAATTGGGGCGGCTGTGCAATCCCTACATGCAGCATTGACGCCATTGTAGTGCCTTCAACAGTTAATCAGCCCGTGATTACTACCAACCAGACTGTAAAAAACCTGGTTATCAGCGCAGGAGCTACTCTTACCATCAACCCTGGCGTTGTCATTTCTATTTGTGGGGATTATACCAATAACGGGACTCTCATAGCATCTCCTACATCAACTATTCAGTTTATCAATCCATCTGCTGTTCAGAATATTAATGGCAGTTTAACAGGCGCTAACCGATTTCCAAACCTGGTAATCAATAAAGCCGGAGGCAGCGTTATGTTGAATCAGAATATTGATATCGCCGGAAGTTTTACGACTTCCAATGGCACCAGTATTTTCAACACAACCGGAAAAAATATCAAGCTGGCAGGAAATTTCAACAACGACAATGGGAATACTACTTTTAGCAATGTAGGTACAGGAACACTTGAGTTTAATGGAACGGCTGCACAAACATTTACGAATTCGAACGGTGCCATTACCCTTTATAATGTACTGATGAACCACACAGGTACAGGCTTAACATTGAGTGGCGCCAATAGCACCATGAACATCAATGCCAGTGGTTCTCTTACACTTACCCTTGGGAAAATTATTACCGGGGCAACGCTGGAAGTGAATGACCAGAATACCGCGCCAGGAAGTGTAACCCCCGGAAACGTTAACAGTTATGTGGAAGGAAGATTACGAAGGGCTATTGGTACAAGTGCTGTCGCTTATGATTTTCCGGTAGGAAATTCTGCGATGGGATATGAGCGCGCAAATATTTCCTACACCACCGCGCCCGGCTCCGGATATAATCTTTTGGCATTTTTCTCCAGCTGGGGTGCTGTTCCTAATGGACCTGTTTCAAATGAATGTCCGACAAATAACTATGGACTCTTTCCGGCATTCAACCATGGCTTTTGGACAATAGATGCAAGCGTAGGAGCACCGACAGGAACATATTCGACCTCACTTTATAACAGGGGTTATACCAATAATGTAGGCCTTGCCTGGACCGTAATGAAACGAACACCATCAGGTAGTGGAGCATGGGCATTGAACGGACTTTGCAGCGGGGCCAGCACGGCGGCAACAACGATCAGGACTTCCATGAGCAACTTCTCCGATTTTGCTACGGTCCAATATGGTAACCCATTGCCAATAGAACTTATTTCATTTACTGCAGAGATGAAACATTCAGGAGTAATGTCAAAATGGACTACTTCTGTGGAAATTAACAATGATTATTTTGAAGTAGAAAGGAGCAAAAGTGATTTTTCTTTCGAACCAATCGGGCGCGTGAAAGGGAGCGGCAATTCGAATGCGCTGCTGAACTATGAATTTTATGATCCGTATCCAGCTACAGGAACAAATTATTACCGCCTAAAACAAGTCGATTATAACGGACATTTTACTTACAGTGAAGTGGTTGCGATAAAAATTGAAAAAGGGACCAACGAGATTTCGCTTTATCCAAATCCTGCGAAAGATGAATTACATATTGATTTTAACAGCTTTTTTGACGGAGTAATAGATGTTATGGTAGAAGATGCTGTTGGTCAAACCAATCTCTCGTTGAAACAAACTGTTAAGCGGGGATTAAATTCCATCAATATAAATATTAATCAGCTCGTTGACGGGGTTTATAACCTGAAACTCCGTTATCCGAATGAGAATGGTAATGTTACAAAGCAAGCCCGGTTTATGAAAGGGGTGAACCAGGATTGAATTTGTTAAATTTCGGTTGATATGTTATATGAAAAAATGTATGGTTGATGCGCTGTTTAGGACTTGTAGAAATCAAGCTTTCTCTTCCTTTCAGTTTGTCATCTCAATATCAAAAGAAATTTCGTGGTTTTGCATCTGAACGGAATTTCCTATTATTGTCACCCGAAAAAATAAAACTACAGGCTCAACGTTAAATCAATCTTAAACAATCTAACTTTAATATCAAACTCACATGAGTAAGCAACAATCAGGCGGTAGCGCCAAATCAATTTTTACGGTATTGGTAATTCCTATAGCAATCACCATCGGCTTCCTTATCTGGAAATTTGTGATGGGAGATCCTTCACGTTTTCAGGATGGTAATCCCGAAATGAACCCACTTCCCGGTGATACACTTGCTACCATGTATAAAGGCGGAGTCATTGTTCCATTGCTTATGGGATTGTTTATTACCGTGCTTACTTTTTCGATTGAACGTTTTATCACAATCGGCAAGAGTAAAGGAAACGGCAGCGTAGAAAATTTTGTTCGTAAAATCCGCGGACTTGTTGCCAGCAACGATGTGAATGGTGCGAAGGCGGAATGTGCAAGACAAAAAGGTTCGATTGCCAACGTGGTGAGTGCAGGCCTTGATATGTACGAACACATGCTTGCTGATAAAGACCTTGACAAAGAGCGTAAGTTGCTTGCTATTCAGAAGGAGCTTGAAGAAGCGACCACACTCGAACTTCCGATGCTGTCAAAAAATCTTGTCATCATTTCTACCATCGCCTCCATCGCAACGCTCCTGGGGCTTCTTGGAACCGTAATCGGAATGATTCACGCTTTCTCGGCACTTGCAACAGCAGGAGCTCCCGATGCAGTGGCTCTTTCAACCGGTATCTCTGAGGCATTGAACAATACTGCCCTTGGTATTGGTACTTCTGCATTGGCAATTATCATGTACAACTTCTTCACCAGCCGTATAGACAACATTACCTACGGTATTGATGAAGCAGGATATAGCATCGTGCAGTCTTTTGCATCCCGTTATAATGATCATAAATAGGATGTTGGTTCCTGAAATTCTTTTTTAAGGAATTGTGGAATTGTCATTGAACTCACTCAGTAACTAAAATCATTCAAGGATGCCGAAAGTAAATATGCCAAAGAAGAGTCCATCCCTGGACATGACGCCCATGGTGGATTTGGCTTTCCTGTTGGTGACATTTTTTATGCTTACAACCAAGTTCCGTCCCGAGGAACCGGTAATTGTCGATACCCCTTCTTCAAACTCTGAAATCAAACTTCCTGAACGCGATATCATGTTGATCACGATTGATAAAGATGGTCGCGTGTTTTTCGATATAGATGGTAAAAATACACGCGCCAACCTCATCCAGAAAATGGGAGAACGATACAGTGTCAATTTTACGCCTGACGAAATAAACCGCTTTTCTGTGCTGTCTTCTTTTGGCGTGCCAATGTCAAGTATGAAACAGTTGCTGAATGCGAAAGAAAAGGAACGTGAGAAACTCAACAGGGAAACAAAGGGAATCCCGACAGATTCATTGAAAAATGAATTGGCAGACTGGATAAATTTTGGTCGCCATGCAAACCCGAAATTCAGAATAGCAATTAAAGGAGATGGTCAGGCGAATTACCCTGTAGTGAAGGATGTGATAAAAACCCTGCAAGCTCAGAAAGTAAATAAGTTTAACCTGATTACAAACCTGGAGGAAGCTCCGAAAAATTAATAAGTTTTATCATGTCAGACGTTCAACAATCGGATTCAGGCGGTGGTGATAAGAAGCACAAAAAGGTCCGCGCAAAAAAATCTTCCACGCATATTGATATGACGCCGATGGTAGATTTGGCTTTCCTGCTGCTGACTTTCTTTATGCTTACAACCACTTTCAGTAAGCCGAAGACAATGGAGATTAACATGCCCGTGAAACCTGATAAACCGGAGGAAGAGCAGAAGATAAAGGAGTCACAAGCCCTCACTATTCTATTAACTGCGAATAACAAAATCGTATGGTATACAGGTTTAGGAGACGACCCTGCCAAGCCACCGGTAACAAATATTGCAGATTTTTCTTTGTTAGGTCCTAAAGGCATTCATAAAATAATTTTAGACCGCAACCAGGATATATTCACCAAGGTACAGCTTACAAAAGATTCAATCGCCAGGGGATTATTGAAAGAAGATGAAGGTAAAAAGCACATTGCCGGATACAAGGGATTCAAGGACGGGTTGGTTGTGCTTATTAAACCGGATTCTACTGCGAAGTATAAGAATGTAGTTGACATACTCGATGAAATGAATGTGTGTGCTGTTGGCCGTTTTGCCATTGTGGACATCACTGATTCTGAAAAAGAATTGTTAAAAATTACAAATTAGAAATTACAAATCCCGTAAAACAAAAAGGAAAGTAGAAGTTTTTGTTTTGCAGCGAAATCAATATTCATGAAAATTATAGGTTGGGATAATGCGGTAAATGAGGATCGGACCGAAATGGTGTTCGAAAACCGCAACAAAGAATACGGTGCTTACGAGATTCGCAAGAATTATAATCGCCAGGTTGTTCGGGCCTTTCTTCTTACGTTGGGAGCAATTGTAATTGCTGTTGCCATTCCTGTAATAATCAATTTGATTTCGAGCATGGATTTCAGCAAGAAGAATGTTGTCAGCGAAGAAATCTCACTTGCCGAACCACCGTCTATTGATAAGGCAACACCACCTCCCCCTCCTGTAATTCCTCCACCACCTGTTGTTCAGACAATCAAATTCACGCCACCTAAAGTAGTGAAGGATGAAGAGGTACAGGATGAACCACCTCCGACGCAGGAAGAAATGAAGGATGTTCAGATAAGTACTGTTACCCAGGAAGGTAATACCACAGAAGATCTTCCACCTGAAAATGCCGTAGTTGATCCTGATGAAGGGAAAGTATTCACCATCGTTGAAGAGATGCCATCATTTCCGGGAGGAGAATCAAAAATGCTTGAATATATTTCCAGGAACATCAAATATCCTCCTGTAGCACGTGAAAATAATATCACAGGCCGCGTTTATGTGAGCTTTGTGGTTGACAAGGATGGCAAGATTAAAGATGCCAAAATACTGCGCGGAATCGGCGGCGGATGCGATGAAGAAGCCCTCCGTGTCGTCAAGTCCATGCCGGACTGGAAGGCGGGACGCCAAAATGGAAGAAGTGTACAGGTGCAGTTCAATCTCCCCGTTAACTTTACACTGAAGTAATTTTTCCAATGACCGGTCAAAGAAGTTTTGCGGGCAGATTCCATCTGTGGTTCAACCTGATTATGATGGCTGTCTATGCTTTGGTTGGTATACTTTTGATTTTTATTTTGCACTTCGATTCGTTACCCGCCTTGAATACCAAAATGATGGGTGGAGTTCTCATCCTGTATGCTGCCTACCGTGGATATAAACTTTATAAAACATTTTCTGTCAGCACGGATACAGACCAGGCGCATGCAAACCGATAACAGGTTATTTTTTCTGCTTTTAGCATCACTTCCTTTTTTGTCTTCCTGTCAATCCGGTCCACATAAACCAACATTTACTGATTCTCCGACTGCTGGTGAAATTACGATTGTATGCGATGACTCCTACCAGCCATTGATTTCAGTTGAATCCGATACTTTTCACAGCATCTATCAGAATGCCACTGTCCATATTAAATATTTATCAGAAGGAGAAGCCTTCAAGGAATTGGTAAACAACGATTCAGTTCGTGCAATAATTTCCTGCCGCGAATTAAATCAGTCTGAGAAAGATTATTTTATTGGAAGAAAAATTATTCCACGTGTCACAAAAATTGCTATTGATGCAGTAGCACTTGTAATTAACAATGAGAACACAGACTCGCTGATCAGGTTTGATCAACTCAGGAAAATTGTGAACGGCGGTTTCACTTCATGGAAACAATTAGACAGCAAGTCAATACTCGACAGCATCGTGCTTGTTTTTGACAAAAGCGGTTCTGCAAATGCCCGTTACCTGCAGCAAACTTTTGAACTTGATAAATCAGCACTTCCTAAAAACTGGTTTGCCACGAACTCCAGCAGTGAGGTGGTTGATTACGTTAGTAAGAACAAAAATGCAATTGGAGTGATCAGTGTAAACTGGATAAGCGATCGTGACGATCCTATGACAGACCAGTTTTTGAATAAAATCAGGGTTGTGGAATTATCTCCGCGTGATGCATCGCAATTTACAGGTGAGTTTTATAAGCCATACCAGGCTTACATCGCATTAAAGCAATATCCGCTTACACGGGACGTTTTTATCATCAGCCGGGAGGGCCGAAACGGGCTTGGCACTGGCTTTGCAGCATTTGTTGCAGGGGATCAAGGCCAGCGACTCATCAGGCTCATGGGAATGTTACCTGCCACCATGCCAGTCAGACTTATTCAAGTTAATTGATATCCTAACTTTGTAAATTGAACACTGAGACGAAATAGAAAAAATGAAAAAAAAACTGATTGTATATTTTGCAGCGCTGCTTGCAAGCGTGAATTTGCATGCACAGACGCTGAATGATGCGATTCGATTAACAGACAATGAGCAATTTGAGGCAGCCTCATCTGCATTCAGGACATTAATCGCATCTGAGCCGGCCAACGCTTCCTACTACTATTATTCAGGTGAAAATTACCTACTGAGTGACAATGCCGACTCTGCATTGATCATGTATGACCTGGGTCTCAAAGCTGACCCGGCAAATTTATTAGTGCAGATCGGGCACGCAAAGCACATGTTGGATATGTTCGGCGGGGCCGAAAGTAAGCGCAATAGCAACATTGCCAATGATGACTTCATTACGGTAAAAAATAATTATGACAAATTACCTTCAAAAACTCCGGAAGATGAAGTGCATGTCAACGAAATGAAGGCAAAGGCCGCAGAGGCAGAAGCGATCTACCAAAAAGCTATTGCAAATGTGAAGTCTGCGAATATTTTGATCGACGAAACAGTTAGCAAGGCAGGCCCCAAAAACGTGCAGATATTGATAGAAGCTGCTGATGCTTTGATTCATTTTAAAAATAAAGATCTCGACAAAGCAAAAATACTACTCGACAAAGCTGCTGCGCTTCAACCAAAAAATGCAGAGATTATGATTCTATTTGGAGACATCTACACTGTGTTAAACAATGGAACATTAGCGGCAGAATATTATAACAAAGCGCTTGATCTGAATCCTAAGTCAGTAAAAGCTATCGTTAACAAAGGCCGTTTATATAAACAGTCAACCAATTTCGAAGGTGCCGCTGAGGAATTTAAGAACGCCATCAAGATTGATGATTCATTCGCACCCGCACACCGTGAACTGGGTGAATGTTATTACCGTCTTGGTAAACTCGAAGACGCCAAAGCGGAATACAAAAGATACCTCGAGTTATCAAAGAACAATTGTGGCGCACGAATCAGGTACGCTTCATTTCTCTACCTGAGTAAAGACTATGCCGGGGCATTGAATGAAATAAGCCAGCTTAAGAACAGTTGTGACGCAAACAGCGCTACGCTATTGCGTGTAACTGCTTATTCGCTCTACGAAACAAAAGATACAGCTACATCCATGGCGGCTGCGGAAAAACTTTTTGAAAAAGTTTCTGAAGACAAACTCATTGGTCAGGACTATGAATACTTCGGGAAAATTTATGTGTTGAATAACATGGATTCACTTGGCGCGGACATGTTACGCAAGGCATATTTGATGGACAAGTCACGCTGCGATTTACTCAATGAAATCTGGAAGGCAAACGACAAGATGAAAAAATATGCGGAAGCTTCTGCAGTGATGCAGGAAAAAATTCAAAACTGTAAAGGCATAACCGTTACAGATTATTTCAATCTTGGCAGGTCTTATTTTTTCAGTACCGACTACGTGAATGCCGACTCCGCTTTTGCAAAAGTGAATGAACTTTCGCCTAAATATGCAAGCGGTTTTTTATGGCGCGCGAAAACAAATGCTTTTATTGACAGTACTTCAAAAGAAGGATTGGCAAAACCACATTATGAAAAGTATATGGAGGTTGCTATTGCTGATTCTGTGAACTCTTCAAAGTACCGCAGCGGCCTCCTGGAAGCGTATCACTACCTTGCTTCTTATAATTACATACAACTTCATGACAGGGATAATGCTTTAATCTACTTAAGAAAAATTATTGAGCTGGATCCTGATGATAAAGACACAAAGAAAGCTATAGAAGGAATTTTGTTTGAAAAAGATCCAAAGAACAAAAAGCCGGTAGGAGGAAAATAAACAGAATTCCTGCCCGGAAAATAAAACAGCCGCTAATGTTGATTAGCAGCTGTTTCTTTTTTATCCCCATAGGGATTATATATCAAAATGAATTCCCTGCGCCAATGGGAGCTCAGTTGAATAATTGATCGTATTGGTCTGCCTCCGCATATATATTTTCCAGCTGTCGCTTCCGCTTTCACGTCCACCGCCGGTTTCCTTTTCTCCTCCGAAAGCGCCTCCAATCTCTGCACCGCTTGTTCCGATATTCACATTGGCAATACCACAGTCACTTCCTTCATGTGAAAGGAATTTTTCTGTTTCCAGGATATTGCGTGAGAAAATGGCCGATGACAAACCCTGTGGAACATCATTGTGGTATGCAATCGCTTCATCAATGGTTTTATATTTCATGATATAAAGCAGCGGGGCAAATGTTTCTTCACAAACAATTTGTAAGTTTTTATTCACCTCTGCAATGCAAGGCATCACATAACATCCGCTTTCATAGCCTTCTCCGCTCAGGATTTCGCCGCCATAAATAATTTTACCGCCTTCTTTCTTCACCCTGTCCTGGGCAGCAACAAATCCTTTTACTGCTTCACCGTCAATAAGTGGACCTACAAGCGTTTTGCTATCAAGCGGATGCCCGATGCGGATGTGTTTATAGGCGCTGAGTAATTTTGTTTTGACTGTTTCATAAACAGATTCATGGATGATCAATCTGCGGGTAGAAGTGCAGCGTTGTCCTGCTGTACCTACTGCGCCAAAAAGTACAGCACGCAAAGCAAGGTCCATGTCAGCATGTTCGCTGATGATTATGGCATTGTTGCCGCCCAATTCAAGCAGGCTCCTTCCGAGACGTTCGCCAACAATTTTACCTACCCGTTTTCCCACCCGTGTACTTCCTGTCGCCGAAATCAGCGGGACCCGATGGTCTGCAAGGAAATTATCACCAACATATTTCGAACCTCCGGCAACAAGGTTTACCACGCCTTCAGGGACATCATTTTTCTTGAGTACATCGGCAATGATCTTATGCGTAGCAATGGCACATAACATCACCTTGCTGGAAGGCTTCCAGACAACCGTATCTCCACAAACCATAGCAAGCATGGCATTCCAGCTCCATACAGCAACGGGAAAATTGAATGCACTGATGACGCCTACAATTCCCAATGGATGGTATTGCTCATACATGCGGTGACGGGGGCGTTCACTGTGCATTGTCAATCCATACAACTGGCGGGAAAGGCCAACGGCAAAATCGCAGATATCAATCATCTCCTGTACTTCTCCCAGGCCTTCCTGATATATTTTTCCCATTTCATAGCTGACAAGCTTAGCGAGAGGTTCCTTGTATTTACGAAGTTCATCGCCGATCTGCCTTACTACCTCGCCCCGTTTTGGAGCAGGTATCATGCGCCAGGTCTTGAATGCTTCCTGGGCTTTGATAATGATGTTTTCATAGTCTTCAGCCGTAGCCTGGTTAATTTTTCCTATCAGCATTCCATCTGACGGAGACCTGGACTCAATGGCTTCACCTTTTGTTTCAATCCATTTGGTGCCGGTGCATGCACCATTGTTAATTTCGGAAATTCCAAGCATTTTCAATGCTTCAGCTATCCCATAATCCTTACCTGCAAGGGTATCTGTCTTCATTTTTAAAATATTTTGTCGCGAAGTTAGTTGTTTAAGTTCAACTACATTTGTGATGTATGCAAAGAATTATCGGCAAGATTAAAAGCGATTGGATTTTTTTGGTTGCCACGCTTCTTTATGCTGTTTCCATTGCTATTTTATTTCCTTTCCTGCGTTTTTATGTTGATAATCCTGACACGATTTCCTATATCTCTATAGCAGAAAAGTATGCGAACACAGATTTTGCAAATGCAGTTAATGGATACTGGAGCCCCCTAATTTCATGGTTACTTGCATTATTTTTAAAAGCCGGTGGAGGTGAAATCATCGCTTTTAAGTATCTCCAATTATTGATCGGTTGGTTTGCAATATTCAATTTTGTGAAACTTGTTCATGCCATAGTTCATTCAATAACAATGAGGGCCGTTTTGTCGTTGGCAATTGTTCCCTTTGTGCTGGACTATTCACTTCTTCATCTTACGCCTGATTTACTTTTTCTTTCTGTGATTTTATTCTACCTCAGGATAACCACTGAAAAAGAATTTTTTAACCACCGTCATTTTGGGCTTATTGCTGGGGTGCTCGGTGTGCTGATGTATTTTTCAAAATCATTTGGCTTTTGTTTTTTCCTTGCGCATTTTACTTTTTTATTTCTGAGGGATTATTTTCAAACAAAGGAGTATGCGTTTAAACGACACCTCAGAAAAAATTATTTGCAGGCGATCGTATGTTTTGTTTGTATGTCCTCTATATGGATTTACCTCCTCAGCGACAAATACAGGCATTTTACAATCAGCGAAAATGCAGCCTTTAATTTAAGCCGGGAAGTTGCAGCGGCACCGGGAAAGGATAACAAGCTTCCCGTTTTATCGGGCGGCCTATTTCAACCGGTGAATAATACTGCTGTGAATGCATGGGAAGACCCGGGACTTGCGACAACCATTACACCGCTTCATATTTTTTCAAAGCCGGAAGACCTTGCTACTTACAGGCAGGTATTGAAAAGAAACCTGCTGGCGATCTATTATTTCGATTTCAGGAGACAGGCGGGTACACTCTTCATTATTATTTTTTCTGCCTTTTTATTTTTCGGAAAGAGGAAGAGAATTTATACCGACGATTATTATTTTTCACTTTTCACGGCTCTAATATTGATCTATGGTGGCTATGCCCTCATTCTTATTCATGCGAGATACATTTGGGTTTGTACATTATTTATGCTTTTGCTTGCTGCATGGTTACTGGAGGAATTGATGCCGAAAAACAAGAAACGACATGTTTTTGCCAGGATATTTTTTGTTGTAACCCTAGCGCTCATTGGTATTAAGCGTCCTGTAAAGGAGTTGCTGTTTTCAAAAGATAAGGATATCAGTGCTTCAGGACTTTTAAATGCAATGCTCAATCCATTCGATGCAATGAGTGCGACCTACAATATTGACAGGTCTTTTTCCGAAGTAAAGAAAGAACTAAAAAATCACATCAGGCCTGGATCATCAATCGTTTCCATTCAAAATCCAGGCGGTATTCGGGATGGCTATACCCACGGATCTCTCATTGCATTGGCAACAGGATCAAAATACTTTGGACAGGTTTCAGAAGGGGATTCTATGTTGATGCAGAAAGATAATCTCAAAGCAGACTATCTCATCAGTTTCTCTGATGTGCAGAAAGTGAGCGATACTTTGAACTGGAGACCTGATTTCGCACGCATGAATTTGCAATTGAAAATTTACCGCCGCAAAAATTAACCAGGATCATTTGCCTCCAATGTTCGCAGTGATTTTATCGCTCAAAGCAGGAAAGTTTTTCGCCATGATATCACCAACTTCATTTGAATTGGAAGGGAACCTGACACTGGCCACATCTCCGAAAAGTTGATTTCCCTCTTTGTCAAAAACAGAATAGTGAATTTTGATATCGCGCTCGTACATCTTTGATTGAAAGTCCATACAATCTTTTGCATGGGTTTTAATTTCAACCTGTGTCAGAAAAACAAAAACATCAACTCCATATTTTATGTTGAGAGAAGACAGTAAATGAGGATCAAGGACTTTTGCATTCATGAATTTAACATCTCCGCTTAAAGTTCTTTTTTCCAGTTCTTTTTTACGGGCTTTGTTTTCATTCCACCTTCCTTTTTCCGAACTATCCGGTTTGGGATGCAGGATGGCATAGGATGTATCAAATGAATAATCGATGGCTGCATAAATCCGTTCTAATTCCTGCCTGGCTTCAGGGCGCAAATCCTGCAAAAGCGAATAAGTCTGGTAACCTGCTCCCAACCTGGCATTCAACTTTTCAGTGATTCCTATCCGCAATACAGAACGAACCTGCGGTGGTGTCATTTCAGAGTATTCGGAAATGTCAGCGTCAGCATCAGAGATGTGCATGCGTGCCTCATAAGGGATGATCAGAATTTTTTGATGATGGAATTGTGCTGTTGTGTCGCGGTCGCCGGCATTTGCAGCCTGGCAAAATAAAAACAGGACCAGGAAGACCTGGGCGGAAAATAATTTCCTGAGCATGCTGAACGGTTTATCCCTGATACGATATGGAATGATTCAGGTTGCTGCCCGCTTAAATTATTCCTGAGAAATCAGCGGTATACAACCAGTCGTAGATCCTTCATTTGAAAAGGCACCTTTTCATTATTCCATAGGTAAACCTTTACACTTCCCGGCGGATCACGCTGGGCAGGAATCACAAACTGAAATAACATGTTTTGCCAACCTTCTGACCTGGTGATATATTCATTCAGTTCAAAGCTGAAATAGCTCGTGACATCGATTCCTTTGCTGACAGACGCTATCAGCCGCGGAGCTTCATTATTACAGCGTATCTTTCCGGTGACTAATATTTTAATGGGTTGTCCGACAGAAAAATGAGGTGCTGTATCAGAATAAAGGTCAATATATTCTGAGGCAGCCTCCACATTTAAAGTATCAATTATATTTTCATAATAGGTAAAAGAGGAATCAATTCCAAAAAATTGATCAAAAGATTGATTGGGTACCTCCTTTCTTTTGTAAAGACTGATGAGTCCATTGTCCGCAAATTTTTGCAATCGTGTTGCAAGTCCGGAATCATTTTTAAGTACGTCGCTTGCAACAAAAGAGTTCTGTATGGCTACAATGTCGAATGGTTTTGACATTCCTTCTTCTATTCGTTCGATAGTTGTCCAGTTCACTGTCCAGCCTTTCCTGTTCATCAGGATAAAAGGGACATTTGTAGTGTAACCGTCAAGTACCAGCACTTTCGCGTCTTTCGCAACACCAACAGAATCAAGAAATCGTTCAGCACCCTGGAAATTAATCCTGCTTATTTCAACCCGGTCCCAGTTGCCGGCGAAATACCTGTTCTGATTAACTTCTTTTGCCAGTGAAAATGAAAAAACCAGGCATGCAGCAAGGAGGAACGTAACCAGGTAGTTTGCAATCTTATGTTTAAAAGTATAGCTCATTAAATAAATGAGAAGCAACATAGCAACCGGGTAAAATGCATCGATGAAGTAATAATCATGATCAGGAAACTGTTTCAGGAGGAGGATAAAATAAATAAGGCTTCCTATAGTGCAAATTGCAAGTTGTAAAAGCAGATCAGAGGATTTCAGAACCGGACTTTTTTCCCGGATGACGATAAAAATAAAAGCCAGGAGCAAAATACCCAGGAACATATAATGCGCCGGGGTGAAATATTGAAATCTCCAGTTGATCCAGGCTTCCATGATCCAGTCCCGGAGTTGCTGTACATTCCCTGGCGGAAGAAAGCTGACGAGGAATTGGGTGCCATATTTTTTTCCGAGCCAGGCGTTGTAAAGTTGGTATCCACCGAAAATTGAAAATGAAATAATCCATCCTTTCAATTCTTTCCTTTCAACTTTCCTGTTACTGAAATAGTTGAGCAGTTGCTGGCAGAATACAGCAAAAAGAAAAATAAAAAAAGTCATGCGTGACAGCGCTGCAAGGGTCAGGAATGTTATTGCCAGGTTGAAATCCCGCTTAGATTTTTCTTTTCTATATCTGAAGTAAAAATAATAGCCAATGAACAGGTTCGAAAGCGAAGGTATGCTGGGGAGAAATCCATCAGCATAATAGAGATAGACAGGACATAAAAACAGGAACAGGACGATGAGATAATTCTTCAATACATTTTCAACAAACAACATGCTCAGCCGGAAAAGAAAGACCAGGCCGGTGAGTGCATATATCAGTGTATAAACACGGAAAACTACGGGCTCATGAATGCCGGTGATTTTCATGATGAGGGCCACGATGTATTCATGAATAGGAAAATCTACTCTTGTGATTCCGTTAATCGTGAGCAGGTTATAAGTTTCAGGATGGAAAAAATCCAATCCATTATGAAGGAATCCTAGCGCGAGGGCATACCGGTCACTTTGCGTCCAGGCGTGAATGAAAGATGGAAACAGTGTAATACTTCCGTGAAAAAAAAATATACTGAGTGCAATGAGCGCAGCAGTAAGAAGAAGTATTTTTTTGCCTTGTGATTTAAAATCAAAATACATCTTTCACAAAGCAATTATCAATTAGAGTTTCACTTCAGGTTCTTCTGCAACACCTTTGTATTCAGGGCGCATTTGAGGAAAGAATAAAACATCCTGGATAGAATTCTGGTTTGTCATTACCATGCAAAGCCGGTCAATGCCGATTCCCAGACCGGCCGTAGGCGGCATCCCAAATTCAAGTGCCCGGAGAAAATCTTCATCAAGTACCATTGCTTCTTCATCACCGCGCTTGCCCAATTCCAATTGTTCTTCAAATCGTTTCCGCTGATCTATCGGGTCATTCAATTCACTGAATGCATTGCAAATTTCTTTTCCGTTGCAGATGGCTTCAAAACGTTCCACCAAACCGGCTTTGGTGCGGTGTTTTTTAGCGAGCGGACTCATCTCAACGGGGTAGTCGGTTATAAAAGTCGGTTGGATCAGTTTCGGCTCGACATATTCGCCAAAAATTTCGTCAATCATTTTACCGCGCGCCATTGTCTTATCAATGTGAATGCCTAATGACCTTGCTTTTACAGCCAATGTTGCTTCATCCATATCCGTAATGTCGACACCTGCATAGTGCGCAATCGCCTCATACATTGTAAACCGTTTCCAGGGACGTTTGAAATTGATTAGGTGTTCACCCACCTGTACTTCAGTCTTCCCATGGAGATCAATTGCAATCTTCTCTACCATTTCTTCCACCAGGTTCATCATCCACTCGTAATCCTTGTAAGCCACGTACAATTCCATCTGTGTAAATTCCGGATTGTGAAAGCGGCTCATTCCTTCGTTGCGGAAATCTTTGGAGAATTCATAAACACCATCGAAACCACCAACGATTAGCCGTTTGAGGTAAAGTTCGTTTGCAATGCGCATGTACAACGTCATATCAAGCGTGTTGTGATGCGTTTTGAATGGGCGGGCGGCAGCACCTCCATACAAAGGCTGCAGGATGGGAGTTTCTACTTCAAGGTAACTTTTTTCATTCAGGTAGGAGCGCATGGAGTTCACAAGTTGCGTACGCATGCGAAATACTTCACGCACTTGCGGATTTACAATCATGTCGAGATACCTCATTCGGTAGCGCTGCTCAGGATCGGTAAATGCGTCATGTATATTTCCATCTGCATCCTGCTTCACAGTCGGGAGCGGACGCAAAGCTTTTGACAGGAGTGAGAAACCGCTGGCATGGATTGATATTTCGCCTGTCTTTGTTCTGAAAGCATATCCTTTTACACCGATGATATCACCGAGGTCCAGTATTTTTTTGAAAACAAAATCGTACAACGATTTATCTTCTCCCGGACAAATCTCGTCACGCTTCACGTATACCTGGATCTTTCCTGCGCTATCCTGCAATACTGTAAAGGCAGCTTTTCCCATATCACGAAGGCTGACGATCCGGCCGGCAAAACTGATTTGTTTCAGTTCATCAGGTTTCGAGTCAAAATTATCGAGGATATATTTTGAAGTATGCGTAATTTCAAAAAGGTCGGCAGGATAAGGGTTGATACCTTGTTTTTGAAGCTCTTCGAGCTTTTGCCTGCGAATAATTTCCTGTTCAGTGAGTTCCATATTTGTTTTGAAGGGATGGCAAAGATAAAAAAGGACTTCAGTGTGGGCAGGTCAAAATGGGCTCCAAATGAATATATTTATATTTGCAGCCCAAAATCTAAAAAGTACCTGTTATGAGCGATATGAAGCAATTGGTTCAGCGATTCCCTGAACAATTAAAGGAAGCACTGGCAATCGGAAATCGGTATCAGCCACAACCCTCCAATCACCAAATCCAATCAGTATTGATCACTGGTTTAGGAGGATCAGGAATCGGGGGAACGATTGTGGGCGAAATCGTTTCCGGTGAATGTCCTGTTCCGGTTACTGTAAATAAGGATTATTTTTTACCGGCATTTGTAAATTCAAATTCGCTGGTGATTGTTTGTTCTTATAGCGGCAATACGGAAGAGACCTTGTATGCGATGGAAGAAGCGATCAGGCGGAATGCAAAAATCGTCTGTATTACATCGGGAGGGAAAGTGGAGGAACTTGCCAAGCAACATAACTTTGATTTAATTCTCATTCCTTCCGGCATGCCACCACGGTCATGTCTTGGTTATTCTCTGACGCAGCTATTTTTTATATTAAATAAACAGAAGCTGATCAATGATGATTTTATCGGCCAGCTTGAATCGGCTATCGGATTGATCACAAAGGAAGAAGCCGCTATCAAGGAGGAGGCGCATGTTATCACAGATTTTTTATTCAGGAAAACACCCGTGATTTATGCTGTTGATGGTTATAACGGAGTAGCCACGCGGGTTCGGCAGCAGATCAACGAAAACAGTAAGGTTCTTTGCTGGCATCATATTATTCCGGAGATGAATCACAATGAACTCGTCGGCTGGGCGGGTGGTTCTGACCAGATTGCCGTACTTCTTCTCCGCAACAAAAGTGATTTCTCGCGTTCACAGGCACGGATTGAAATCAACAAGAAAGTTTTTTCAAAATATACACCACACATTTACGAACTTTGGTCGAAGGGGAATTCACGACTGGAGCAAAGCATTTATCTCATCAACGTGACAGACTGGGTATCGTGTTACCTGGCCGATAAAAAAAGTGTTGATGCTTCAGAAATCAATGTCATCAATGAGCTGAAGGGAGCACTTTCAAAAATATAATTTTTTTTATAGTTGATTCAGCAGGCAACGTTAATTCAAAATCAGGGCAAGATGAATCGGGAAGTTATTTACAAAGACCTTGGACTGATCACCTATAAAGAAGCGTGGGAT
>JBDTTM010000014.1:0-23742 GCA_039930605.1 Bacteroidota bacterium | reverse complement strand
TACTACTACCTATTATGCAGAAAATCAAAAAGGAAAAGGAAATAAAGTTGGCGCAACCAGCAATGCAATTGGTACTGGTGGATACAATGGCGGCCAATTCGGACTTGCCTTTGATGCCCGCAAAAATTTCAAACTCATTTCTGTTCTTGTTTATGCCAACACTGCAGGAAACAGAACAATCGAGTTGAGAGATTTTAATAATAATATTCTTCAGACAGGAACTTATAATCTTGCGGTGGGAGCACAACGTGTTTACCTGAACTTTGATATTCCGCAGGCGAATGATTTAAAACTTCTGCTTGGTGCTGCCAGCGGACAACTTTACAGGAACAACGCCGGAGCTAACTACACCAATTACGATGTATCACAAACGGTACAAATCTATGCTCCAACTGCCGGTAACCTGAATTACTATTATTATTTCTATGACTGGTACATTTTTGTTCCTTATGAAAACTGCACCAGCAACCGCATTCCGGCCACTGCAACAATCGGAACAGGAAGCACAACTGCCTTTGACGTTACCCGTTGCGGAAACGGTGCCGTTACGCTGACAGCAAGTTCATCCGGAACCATTCAATGGTATGATGCTGCTACTGGCGGAAATTTACTTGCTACCGGAAGTACTTATACTACTGTATCCCTGAATTCCACAGCTACCTATTACATAGAAGTTGGTGGCTGCCTCCCGCGCATTGCAGTGCAGGCAATCATTGAGCAAGTTTCTACAGATCCCGTTTCCGCTGACGTAAGCCGTTGCGGTCCGGGATCAGTAACACTTACTGCCGCCGCCGCCGACCAGGTTTATTGGTATGACGCACCGGTAGGTGGAAATTTAGTTGCAACAGGAAGTCCTTTCAATACTCCGTTCTTAAATGTTACAACTACTTATTATGTGCAGGCCGGCATTATTTGTCCGAGCAACCGCATTGCAACTCAGGCTATCGTCAATAGCGCAACTGCTCCTGTAGGAACTGATGTAACTGCATGCGGCCCGATTGCCGTAACGCTTTCGGCAACATCAATCAATAATATTATATGGTTTGATGCTGCTGTTGGTGGTAACCAGGTTGGCAGTGGTCCGACATTATTAACCCCAACGCTTACTGCAAATACTACGTATTATGCTGAAGCGCAAAGTACATGTGTAAGTGTGCGGACACCTGTTACTGCTTTCATTACTACAATCAACGATCCGATAGGAGTTGATGGTTCTCATTGCGGACCTGGTGCCGTGGTGCTATCAGGAACTTCTACAAATACCGTAAACTGGTACGCCGGTGCTGTAGGTGGCGCTGTTCTTTCTTCCGGAATTAACTTCACAACTCCTTCGCTTACCAGCACAACAATCTATTACGCAGAGGCAACAGACGGAACATGCAACAGTACACGTGTTGCAGTCACAGCGACAATTATTGAAAACCTTCCGCCGGTTGCATCCTCAAGTTTTAATTGTGGCCCCGGCACCGTAACACTTACAGCAACAGCAAGTGATACCATTTATTGGTTTGACGCTCCGGTTGGTGGAAATTTAGTTGGAACAGGATCTCCATTTACAACAACTTCACTTTCTATAACAACACCTTTCTACGCTCAAACGTCGCTGGCTTGTCCAAGTTTGCGCGATACAGCCGATGCAGTAATTGCAAGTGCTTCTGCCGATCCGACAACTACAGATGATAATATCTGTGCAAACAATACAGGAACTTTAACTGCAACTTCTCCGGATTCAATCACCTGGTATGATGACCAGGGAAATGTAGTCGGAACAGGCGCTTCCTTTACTTCGCCAGTACTTACTGCAACTGCGATTTTTTATGCAGTGGCAGGAACGCAGTGCCCAAGCCAGCAAGTCGCAGCTACCATCAATGTGCAGGCAGCAAGTGCAGATCCGGTCACAACAAGCGACAGCCTTTGTGGTTCAGGGACATTGACACTTACGGCGACAGCCGTTGATGCTATCACCTGGTATGATGACCAGGGAAATGTGGTGGGAACGGGAAGTTCATTTACAACTCCTGTGCTTTCTTCCACAACCACTTACTATGCAGTTGCCATGGGTAATTGTGCAAGCGCACAGGTACCGGCGATGGCAATAGTAAATGCAATAAGCGCTGATCCAGTCACTACAGGTGGAAGCGTTTGCGGTTCAGGTGTGATAACGCTTACTGCAACATCTGCAGATCCTGTCACATGGTATGATGACCAGGGAAATGTTGTTGGTTCAGGACCATCATTTGTAACTCCTTCCCTTAGTTCGTCTGCAATTTATTATGCAGTTGCAGGAGTTGCATGTCCAAGTCAACAGGTCGCTGCAAATGCAACGGTTAATCCTTTGCCTACAGTATCTCTTGGTCCTGATACAATTCATACTGCCTCCACAAGCTATACCCTGGATGGCGGCGCAGGCTTCTCTACGTACTTGTGGTCAACAGGAGAATCAACACAAACCATTACTGTTAATGGTGTAAGTGGTGATTATTGTGTGACGGTTACAGATGGCAATGGCTGCTCCAACAGTGATTGCACGCATCTTGATTTCATGGTTGGAATCAACAGCGTCGATATTGCAGCTTCAATTTCAATCACGCCGAATCCTTCTAATGGCAATTTAACCATACGCTGGTCTTCAACAACTGATTACAAATCACTGAAGATTGTTGATGAAGCAGGTCGACTAGTACTTTCTCAGGATATTTCCAATTTGAAAATGCAGGAATTGACGCTTCGTGATATTGCCAAGGGGATATATTTCCTCAGGTTATTCGGAGAAAACACGGTTAATACCGAGCGGATTATTATCGAGTAACAACGAAACAAACGATAACCCTGTCCCATATAAGACAGGGTTATTTTTTCTAATTGAAAAATACCCTTTTATCATGAAAAGAACCGCTTCCCTTCTCTGCTTATTACTCTTTACCTTTTGTTGCAATGCCCAGATTACATGGGAAAAACTTTTTGTACAAAGCAACACCGATGTTTTCCGCAGTGTTCAGGAAGTTCCTGCCGGTGGATATATTGCTGCCGGTTATACCTCGCATTGGAGCATCAATGACACTGATGCTTATGTGGTCCGTTTAACGGTGAATGGAGATACCATGTGGACACGTACCTTTAATGGTGGCAGGCAGGATTTATTTTACAAAGTAAACAATACCGCCGACGGAGGATTTATCCTGTGCGGCTATACATCAAGTTACAATGCATTAGGAGATCAGGACGCCTATTATATGAAACTGGACGCGAATGGAAATGAACTTTGGCATTTTACGTATGGCTTTACCAATACAAAGGAACGTGCGCAGGACATTATCCAGACGGTTGACGGAGGTTATGCGATGGTCGGTTATACCAATAACGGTCAGCCTTCCTACAATGCCTTCCTTGTAAAGATAGATGCCAATGGCGGACAAACCTGGGTAAAAAAATACGGTGGAGCAACTACCTTTGACGATGCAAATGCTATAAAAGAACTTGCTGATGGCGGATTCATACTTGCCGGACAAACCAGCGTTCCAATCTGGGCAGGGCAAATATTTCTAGTGCGAACCAATTCAATCGGAGACACCTGCTGGACCAAATCATTCGGAACGGACACCAGCGGAAAAAATGAAAACGCAGAGGATATTCAGATTACGAATAATGGTTTTATTATTTGCGGGGCTAGTGATTCTTCAGGATCTGATGACGGGTACCTCGTTAAAACTGATACCGGTGGTGTTGTCCAATGGACTAAAAAATTCGGAGGAAGTTCTCCTGATGATTTTCACAGGGTAGAAAAAACAACAGATGGCGGATATATCATCACTGGAACTTCGCAAAGCAATGCTGTTATGATTTCCGACCAATGGCTGTTTAAGACCGATGTGAACGGTGATTCCACATGGGCTCGTACATTTGGTGGTGCCAATCACGACCATGCCTATAGCGGGGTACAGACATCAGATGGCGGATATATTCTTTGCGGATACACAGCAAGTTTCGGATTCAATTATGAAGACGCATTGGTAATCAAGGTGGATGGATCGGGTTTGCTCTACAACCATCTTTTCTATACGACAGTTACGGCATTGGTTTCTCCTGTAAATGGAACATGTGGAAGTGCAAACTCCGCTGTCACAATCACCGTCAGAAATTTCGGCGACACCGCATTAAGTTCCTTTCCGGATACAGTCATCATCACCGGGGCAATTAATCAAACGCTTGGGCAAACATTTGGCGGTACAATTGTTCCTCCCAATTCAGCCAACCACACTTTCACAACGACCATAAATACTTCGGCAGGCGGCACATTCAACTTTCATTGTTTCACTTCCAACAACAATGATGTGTCCCCTGCAATGAATTCATATGACACGACGATTACCCTTAACGGCTTACCTGTCCCTCCAACAGCCATTGGTGATACAAGCTGTGGCACAGGGAGCGTTACATTGACCGCCACATCTCCCAATACAATTAACTGGTTCAGTGCTTCTACTGGTGGCTCTTCGCTGGCTCAAGGATCAAGCTATACAACAACGATTTCAAATACAACGACCTTTTATGTTCAGGCAAGCAATGCTTGTGGAACAAGTACACGAACAGCCGTTACAGCATATGTGTTTCCGGTTACGGCAGCACCACTTGTTTTTTCCGCCCAACGATGCGGCCCCGGCAATGTTACACTGCTGGCCTCATCCGGAAGTCCAATCAGCTGGTGGGATTCAGCGACAGGCGGAATAATGCTGCAGGGAAATATTAATTCTTATGTAGCGAATGTTACTACCACCACCACTTTTTATGTTGAAGCCGGAACAGGTAGCACATGTCCAAGTGCCCGGGTACCTGTTACTGCAACTGTTAACCCATTACCGGATGCCAACTTTACACCGAATGCTTCAGCTGTTTGTTTGGGCGATGCATTTCAATTTACCAATACGACAACCGGTGCGGTGGGATATGCCTGGGATTTCGGCGATGCTTCCGGAACTTCCAACCAACTCAACCCTTCCTATACTTATGCGATGACAGGAACCTACATGGTAAGGTTGATTGCAACCAGCATGCTAAGCTGTCCTGATACAATCATTATTCCGGTGAATGTGAATACTGCACCGCAGATAAGTTTTTCTGTTCCTTCAACAACAGGATGCGCTCCTTTCACCGTGAGTTTTATAAACTCCACCATAAATGCAACAGATTATTTATGGAGCCTGGGTGATGGAACTGCTACTTCAATATCGCAAAACCCCACCTACACCTACAATACGCCCGGTACTTATACTGTTTCGTTAAATGCCTCCGTAGGTTCCTGTTCCGAGGCCGATACTAACTTTAATTACATTACCGTAATTCCTTCTCCCACCGCAAACTTCAGCACAGCAAATGTCTGCTTCGGAAATGTGATGAACTTTACCAATTCTTCTACAGGCGCTTCAAGTTACAGTTGGGATTTCGGAGATGCTAACGGCACCTCAACACAAACTGATCCTTCATACACTTATACCTCAGCGAATACGTTCACCGTTTCACTTGTAGCATCCGATGGAACGTGCACTGATACAATCTCGCAAAATGTAACCGCATATGCTCCCCCTGTCATTGATTTGGGACCTGATATAACAACCAACAGTGTTACCTACCTCCTTGATGCGGGAGCAGGATTTGCAGGTTATGCATGGGATAACGGTTCTACGACACAAACAATAACTGCAGATACCAACGGAGTTTATTGTGTAGTGGTAACTGACAACAATACCTGCAGTAATACAGACTGTATTCATGTCACTTTAGATGCAGCAGGCATTTCTTACATCTCAGGGGATCATGACCTTCTTATTTATCCAAACCCTGTGAGCCGTTTCGCAGTCTGCAACATCCTGTTTGAAGGAAAAACCACAGGAACATTGAGCGTGTATGATGCTGTTGGGAACCAGGTAATGAAGATGGATTTATTCACTTCCCGTCAATTGCCTACTGTCGGTCTGGAAGCCGGAGTTTACTTTATTGAAATAAAATCCGGCAATAAAAATGTCAGGCGGAAACTGATGATCTACTAAAAGAAATTGTACTTATAAAACCGTCTCGCTCCAGGCAAGGCGGTTTTTTTTATGCCTTCACCAGGCTGAGGATCGACTCAAAAATTACTTTCCCGTCAGTATTGCTCAGCTCCGTATCAGATGCCCGTTCAGGATGCGGCATCATTCCGAAAACATTTTTTGTTTGGTTGCAGATTCCCGCAATATTTTCAATGGAACCGTTCGGATTACTTTCAGTATTTACATTCCCGTTCACATCGCAATACCGGAAAAGGATCTGGCCGTTTTCACCGAGGGATTGAAGTGTTGCTGCGTCTGTAAAATAGTTGCCTTCACCGTGAGCAATCGGAATTTTAAGTGCGCGGGAAGTATCTATCGATGATGTGACAAGGGAATCGTTGTGTTCAGCTTTCACGAAAATATTTTTACAGCTGAATTTATGAGAAACGTTTGGTAACAAAGCACCCGGCAATAATCCTGCTTCGCATAAAATCTGGAAGCCATTGCAAACTCCGAATACATAACCGCCTTTGCCGGCAAATTCCATCACTTCTTTCATGATCGGGGAAAACCGCGCAATGGCACCGCTCCTTAAATAATCTCCATAAGAGAACCCACCAGGCAAAACAATAAAGTCACAATCCTCAAGGCTGTGAGATTTATGCCAGAGCTTAACCACCTTCTGCCGCATAACAGTACCCAGCACATAAACCATGTCCTCATCGCAATTGCTCCCCGGAAAAATAACTACACCGAATTTCATTGATTGGAATTTTATGCAAATATAATTTGGTTTCGGTAATACACCTACAGTTCAGTATTTTTATACAACGCGTCGTATTCTGTCATCCCTGCATAATTATACCCGGAACTGATATTCACCAATTTGAACTTATGTTCCCTCAAAAAGGCGTCCACCTGGTAATATTGACATCCATTTTCATAGTAATTGTGATTATTCATCTCCGTAAGGATGTATTTCGTTTTCTTGAGCGTTTGTGTTCCTCCAGTCATAATTTTCAACTCCCTGCCCTGGGTATCTAATTTGATAAGCAGAACCAATTTGACACTTTCCAGGCAACCGTCAAGTGTCATTACCTTGACTTTTATCTGCTGCTTCATGGAAAATTGTTCATTGTCGGTAATACGGTTCAGAGACGAAGACAGGTTATTATCTGAAACAAAAAAATCCAGTTCCCCTTCTTCCTGATCAACGGCAACCTGCTTAAGGCTGATGCCGGGATAATTTTCGCAATTTTTTTTTGCCTGCGGAAACGTGGCAGGGTTGGGTTCAAAACCGGTCACCTTTAATCCTGGAAAATTCTTTGCAAAAAAAATACTGGTACTTCCGTTGAAAGCACCTACATCGATGACATCTCCTTCAATCTTGTTTTCAATTCTCTTTATCATATGCACGGCTGCCAGCAAATGTTCATTGTGCTGCATAATGCGATGCTTGGCAAACAGCGATAACGAGGCGCTCCATTTTAAAGGAGAAATATAAAAATCGACCAGGTTGAAAATAATTTTCTTCATTGGAAAAGGGAAAATGTACTTGCTCCAAAAGTAGGAAAAGAGAATCAGCAAAAAAGCCCCCGGTTCATACCAGGGGCTCTGTTTTTCCACTATTTAATTTATAGCTTTCGCTTTCTGCCTGCGCTGTAGTCAACCAATTTACCCATGAGCTCCTTCCGCGCATTATGAATACGCACCTTCACTGTTCCCAATGGGATTTTCAGTGTGTCCGCGATCTCTTCATATTTAAAGCCTGTATAACTCATCATAAACGGTGTGCGGAGATTATCAGAGAGCTGGCCGATTGCATTGTTGATGTCTTTCATTACCAGTGCGCCTTCCCCGTCATTGCGCGTGCTGTTGGTTGCTGAGTTGATGTAAAACTGGTTATCGGTGTCATCATTAAATATCCGGCTCTTCATCGCCCGGCGGTATTTATTAATGAAAATATTTTTCATGATGGTAAACAACCATCCTTTCAGGTTAGTTCCTTCCTGGAATTTTTCCTTATTTGAAAATGCTTTGAGCATTGTATCCTGCAAAAGATCTTCAGCATCCTCCATGTTATGAGTCAGCTTTAATGCAAATCCTGTAAGTGGCCTGGATTCTCCAGACACCTTTTCATTGAATTCAAATTGCTTCATTGTGGCTGTTTTATTTGATTGTAAAGATAATCAATGTTACAACACCTAACTGTCAAAATATTGTTAAGAAAGCACGGAATTAATAGGGCAATTTATTCCCCCTTACCCGAAAAAAAACGTTTTGTTAGCACTTTTTGAAATTCACGCTCAATAATTCTTTCAGAAAGCGCATAAATGGTTTGTGGTTGAAAAGTAGCAGGAATCTCATTTTCGTGCACATCAACCTGGTATAAAACCGCTTTTAATAAAACCGGGTTTGATTTGCGAATGGCGATCAATGCCTCCGCAACATGTAATGTAAGTTCATCAAAAAGCTTATCCTTTGCACCTGAAAAATGTGGTTCGGAAAAATGTGTCCCGAAGTCCTTCCTGATTTGCGAAATCGTAAGCCTGATGATTTCTTCATCATCACGGTATTTTTCAGGAATCAAATCATTCACCGGCAGGATTTTGTTTTGAAAAATCTATTTGCAACCTGCTTACCGGCCTGTTGTGCAACAAATGTTCATTCACAATTTCTTCCACGTCTGTTAGTTGAACACCACCATAATAAATTCCTTCGGGGTAAACTACCATGCTCGGTCCGAAGTCGCATGCATCAAGACAACCTGAACGCTGTGCCCTGATGGTTCCCTTCATCCCTTTGTCATTCAACGATTTTTTAAATGCTTTCACTAACTCCAGGCCGCATGCTTCACCACATGATTTTCTTTCACCTTCCTTGCGCTGATTGGTACAGATAAAAATATGTTTCTCAAACTTCATTGTGGCAAATTACGATTCCTTGCTGACAGGATAAGCTAAAAAAATATCTGAAAAAAAAGCGGGCAATCAATATGATTGCCCGCCATAATTTTAAAAGTGATTACCTGTTAACGTACGTGAACAAGTTTCACAATTTTGCTTTCATCACCCACGGTGAGTTTTACAAAATAAACACCAGGTGTTTCCTGTGTAAAGATATAGGTGTGCTTACCGGCAGGTTGAATTTCATCACCGGCAAACTGCTGAACTTTTTCACCGACTAAATTAAATACCTCAACAGAAACCTTTTGAGAGGAAACGATCGAATATTCAATTGTTGCATCCTTGCTGAAAGGATTCGGATAAACAGACATGGCAACAGGCGTAGAGAACGCGTTGATATGTTCTACGATGTATGCTGTATCAATGAATACAGTATAATCTTCATTCTGCCCATACAGTAAATCTGCGCAGCCATCCGGCTCAGGGTTTCCACTGTATTCGCTCTCAATTCTCATTCTTAATGCAACGCCCATCACGGCAGTCATCGGAATTTGAATGCTGAGCCCTGCATGATTGTAAACCATTGCAGAATCTTCAAATACCAATTCTGTTACCTGATCGAATGCGCCGTCATTATTAAAGTCAATATAGCCCTTTACTGTCTCTTCATAAGTCTGACCGGTAACGGCGCTCCACAAATAATAGTCGCCTGGATTCAAAGTTGTGGTATCAGAACACGTGAAGTTCTGGTAACCACTTGCTGAACCCGTGCTGGAGTTGTTGATATGCCCGAAAGTGAAATTGGTAATACCGATTCCCAAACTACCGCCTGTACCCGGATTTGTTGTCTGAGGCAAACATGCAGCAGCTTCAGGACCTGTTACCAGTGGCATCGTAAGTGAAACATATTCTGTATCACATCCGCCTGCAGTACATCCTATCACTATCACATTGATAACAGTACCCGTTGGCTCACCATATTGGTGAATCGGGTTTGCGTCAACAATATTTGTTCCGCCATCTCCAAAATCCCAACTCCAGTTGGTAACCATGTTTACAATTGTAGTGGAAGTAAATGTTGCAATACCTGTGCAGGCATCAATAACACCTGTAACTGTAAAGCATGGATTCGTACCTACATCCATTGTCAATGGAACCAGTTTGGTCGGCCCTTGCGGATCATTGGAGGAAATTGTAAGGTTCGCAGTAACTAATCCACCAGTGATTGTGCCAGAATTCAACACAACAGTTACTACCAGTGAATCACCTGCTGCAATCGTTCCACTGGTTGTGGAAAGGATGGCCCAAACAGGAACACCTGTGATTGTGAAAATCAAATTGCTGCCACCTGTATTGTGTATGGTAAATGTAGTGGAATCGGTTGCGGTACAAGCCGGAACAAATTGTGATACCGTACTGAATATGGAATCTATCACCGGGGCCGGTATCGCAAATCCATTCAGGCAAATCGTTGTATCATTATCATTGTTCTGGATAAGCAAAGTCCCGCTGTAAGCGCCTGCTGTAAGCGGATGGAACGTAACGGTAACAACCATTGATGTTCCGGGAAACAAAATGCTGCCAGGTGCACTTACTGTAAATTCAGGTGAACTCGGAATATAATTCGCTATGATGAGGGAATCACAACCATCATTGATAATGTTGAATGTTTCTGTCGTTGAATTTCCTGCAAGCACAGTATCGAAAGTCAAGCAGTTCACCGACAATGCAATAATCGGATCTCCGACTACTGTCATGGTACAATTAACAGCTACATAAGGTGTGTTCGGATCATTGGTGGTTACTCCGATAATTCCATAATAAGTACCAGCCGGAATTCCATTCGCATGGAACACAACTGTTACAATCGATGAATCTCCTGAAGAAACAGTATCAGTCGTAATATCCATCGTAATCCATGAAGGCAAGCCACTCTGTCCGCCCCATTCTACAGCGTTCGCGATCATTTTCTTGGTATCATCATTCGCGCTGAAATAGTCAAAGCCAAGGTAAATTACTTTTCCATTGTTTACTTTTCTGTAAGAAACCACATCTCCTGAAGTGTATTTTGCAAGTACATGTCTGTCAGAATCTGTAAAGTGAATTACATCAGTTGCTGAAGGCGCAAGAAGCGAGTTACCAGAGATCCCTGCCATGATCGGATGACTCATACTGTCAACTGTAAAGTTGGTAAAGTTGTTTCCAATATCCTCAACATAATCTCCATGCCATAGCCCTGTAGTAGTGAGGGTAGAATCCTGACCATCACTGGTACCACACTGAATAATAGTACCGCCATTTAACAGGAACATATTAAATACTGGGGTCAAGGCGTTGAATACACTTGGCGTGGCAGTTTCCTGTTCTGGAATCAACAATACATTTTTTCCTACAAGCAAGTTAGCCAATGTCCCTGGGTTACTGGTGCTTGTTTCAGTAAGTGTATAATTTGTAAAGTAAGTATTAATGGCTGCAAGTGTGGACGGGTATTCAGAGAATAAATCCGTTCCATATTTCATTGAAACCATTTTTACACTTGAGTTAGCAGATCCATCGGTATTGTAAACCAATTGTCCACCGGTAAGATTTTTTACAATTAAAGAAAAGACAGCAGAGTCTCCACATTGCACAGTAGCAGAAAGTGTGTCAGGATAAACAATTACTTGTGGAGCATTTTGTACAACTACAGAATCGTATGCTGTATCAGATTCAGTACATGAGAAAGCATAAAGGGTGATGTAATAGGTACCCGGCGCAGTATACGGATGGGTTGGATTCTGAACATGAGAGGTATCTCCGTCACCGAAATCCCAAACCCAGGATGTAGGAACGCCACCACCACTTTGGTCTGTAAAATGAACGCCTGCACTCAGTGGAGGAGTATGTGTGCTAACGCCAAAGCTGGCAAGCGGTGCTGTACTTGCTGCAATCACAGATGTCCATGTTGCCGCCCAGCCGGTGCTTACATTATTAAATGCATCTGAACTCCAGATGATCAGCATGTAACCGGATGTACACGTCACCGGTGCAGGTACAATGCTTCCCGAAGCAGTGAGTAACAAAGGATCTGCTGTTGTTTGTCCGTCATATACATATAAGTATCCGCCAAAGCCGCCATTGAAAGCGGTGAAGTTGAGCGTGATTGTTACTGCACAAGAAGGTGCAACGGTCAACGTACAGTTTTCTCCTAACTGGTAATTACCATTGGGTCCACCCGAGTCAAAAAATGCATTTGTTGAATCTGTAAGTGTAACATTTGTACCCTGGGAACACATGTAGTAGCACTGTCCGGTAGTCACCAGTAGTGGTGTTGATGTTCCGACTCCACCTCCGCTGCATGTAACTACACATTGGTAATATGTATCTGTACCCTGTGCAATTGTGGCGGTAAAATTTGTTGATCCTGCAATGTCAGTCCACGTTGTTCCATCAGGAGATGATTGCCATTGGTATGTTACTCCGGAACCTAAAGTATAATTCTGCATGCTCAGGCTGAAATTGGTATTCGCACAAACAGGATTGGCTGAAGCATTTGTATTGCCGGGAGTTGGAGTTCCTGAACAAGGTGCAGCCGAAATATAAGTAACAACCATAACAGGTCGTGTAGTTTCAATACCCCAATTGGTTGTATCCAGAGATCCGCAACCGGTGGTAGCATCCTGTCTCCATTGGTGAGATCCATTAAATGACAACCCTGTCGTTTGTTCGCATGCCGGGTTTAATGTATAGCCACCGGATGGTAATCCACCGCAAATTTCTACGATGAGATTTCCTCCTGCATAGTTGAAGGGTGTTGTCGTAAACATGACATTGCCTGCAAAGCCATCAGGGTACGAATAATCTGTTGGTCCATAAACATTGCTTGCACCGGTTTCCCAATGATTTAAATCAAGCGTGGATATGGTGGTATTGATTAATGCAATTGTATAATCTTCCTGCAGGTGACCGGTAATTGCCGTTGCCTGAACGACCCATCCGATTTCTGTAATCGTTGCTCCACCGGTAATACCTACTGCTGCCAGTTCTGCAGATGTATACAGAAATTGAACACGTGTTGCGTAGTAGAAATCCTGGATAGGACACGGATAATCAAATGTTCCGTTTACGCCACTTGTTGTACCCACAGTCACCGTCTGTGCATTGCTGATTGTTGAACTGCCGATAAGCAGCAGGGCAAACAAACATACTGACCATGATTTTAAGTAATTTTTAGTTCTCATATTTCTAAAATTATAAATTAGTAATTGATTTTTGAAGTCAGGTTAAAGGAGGGCTGAATATGCTAGAATTCCGTAAAAAGATTTCAAAAGTAGAATAATTTTTCCACAGCACAACTTTTTTTTCCTTAAAAAATATCCCTGTTTTATTAGTAAAAAGTCTCTTGCGGTAAGCCTTTCAGCATTTGTACCTTTCGCCTTCAAATGTGAACCGGGGATGGCAGAAATGTCGAAACTGAAGCATGATTTTCGGGTAGATATAAGTATCTGCTCTTTTCATTTTTAATGCTGATAGCTCACAACCCTGTATTTTCATTTCCCGGATTTTATTCAAATCCCTTTGATTGTAAGATTATGTCGCTTCTTTGGTTTATTAGCGGGTAAACGTACATTTACCCCTGCATGAATGTTCCTGAAGTTTCTATTGTTGTACCTCTTTACAATGAAGAAAGTGTATTTGAACTATTGTTTGAACGGCTTGAAAAAGTGGTGCAATCTTCAGATTTTATAATAGAAGTTGTACTGGTCGATGATGGCAGCAGTGATCGGACCCCACTATTAATTGAAAAAGCTACCCAGGGAAATCCGGGCTTTACAGGAGTCATTTTGTCCAGGAATCACGGGCATCAGCTTGCGGTTTCTGCAGGCCTCACTGTGGCCACCGGATCACATGCAGTCATGATCATCGATGGTGATCTCCAGGATCCTCCTGAATTAATCTTTGATTTTTACAAAAAACTGAAGGAAGGTTTTGATGTCGTTTATGCCGTGAGGCAAAATCGTAAAGAGTCAACGTTGAAAAAATTCGCCTATTGGTTTTATTACCGGCTGCAGAAGCGTGTATCCAATTATACAATCCCGATTGACTCCGGCGATTTTTCAATGATCAGCCGCAGAGTCGTAGATCATTTGAATGCCATGCCCGAACAAAGCCGGTATCTCCGGGGGATGCGTGCATGGGTTGGGTTTAGGCAATTCGGCTATAGGTGCGACCGCGATACAAGGAAGGGTGGCACTACAAAATATAGCTGGAAGAAACTTTTTGAACTTGCATTCAATGGTATTTTTAATTTCAGTGACCTTCCAGTCAGGTTTATAACCAGGCTCGGCATCCTTACAATCATTGTTTCTCTCGTCTACATTATTTATATCCTGGTAAAAAAACTAATGGGTATTTATGTTCCTGAAGGATTTACCACACTCATCATCGCCATCTGCCTCTTTAGCGGCGTTCAACTGATTTCAATAGGCGTGCTGGGAGAATATGTAATCCGTATTTACAAACAGGTGAGGAATCGCCCACTGTTTGTTATTGATAAAATCTTCAGAAAAAAATAATTTTAATAGTGTACCGTTTCCATTGAAATCGTTAAGCCTCTTTTTATCCAAAGAAAAGACACTTTGCTGGATTATCATGCTGGGTGCGGTCTTGCGTCTGCTTTTTGTCTTTGTCGGAGGACCCATTTACTATGGACGCCCCGATTATTTTATACAGGGTGACACTTCGTCCTGGTTCAAGGCATTTATCAATCTTTATGACACTGGAACTTTTACAGTAAACCCGGCCATTGAAGCAGGAAAATTTTTTCGGCCACCCGGGTATTCATTTCTATTCGGAGTTTTTTATCTTTTATCTTTAAAAAATTATGTGCTGGCATGGAAACTTCTCGTTGTTGTACAGGTCATCATGGACGTTGCCTGCATTTATCTTTTTTCACGGATTGCAGAAAGCGTTGTCAGAGATTCAAATCCGGGGGAGAAAACCACATTCTCAAATTGCGCTGCTTTGCTTTATGCGCTCTATCCTTTTGTCATTATCTGGTCCCCGGTTTTATACGCTGAAACATCAAGTGTTTTTTTCCTGTTGCTATGCGTTTTCTATGGTTTTCAAAAAACCGGCACACGAAGCGTTTTCCTCAGCGGCCTCTTCGGTGGCATTGCTACCCTGATCAGGCTTCAATGCGCCTTCGGGGTTTTATTTGTTGGTGCGATGTTGTTTTTTTCCGGAAATGAGGACAGTAAATTAAAACAACTCCGTTACACCGTCATTTTCTGTTTTGCCATCCTTGTCACTTATGGTTTGTGGCCTGCAAGGAATTATTTTTTACAGGATCGCATTTTATTTTCGCAGGACTTAAAGATTGGCGGGCATTGGTCCCCTGATTTTATGTCGTTCGTAGATTTCACCCATAGCGTCAGTACAGATCACACACCATATTACTTTCAGATTCTTAAGAATGAAAATGTAACATGGCCAAAGGGCACTTACATTGATTCTGGCGATTCTGCTTTGCTCGATTCGGCAGTTAACCTATGCCGGACATGCGGAACCGGATTTGCATATTGGAAATGGGGCGAACATATTTCTAAGAAACTTGAATTGAATCCCGCGCCATGTGATGATGCAATTGCGAAAATTTTTACTTCGCTGACTGAAAAGCAGAAAGAGAAAAATGCTTTTCGGTATTGGGTAGTGATTCCACTACAAAACCTCAAAAAATGTTTCTTTAAATTTTCGATTTACGGAGACAAAAGCCTTCTTGTAAAATTTGTTTCTAGCTTTCTTTTTATTTTACGTTCTGCACTGATTGTACTGGGACTGTTCGGAATCTACCTTGCTTTCAAGAACCATTATTTAAAGAATAAATTTCTGCTGTTCGTGCTGTTGTATATGATTACCTGGTACCTGGATCTTTCCATTTTTTACAGGAATATGGAAATGCGATACCTGCTTCATACAGACATCCTCCTGTTGATTCCGGCAGCATATTTACTCACTGCATTCTTTTCTAATAAGTATCCGCAAGCGACCTGATGATGACCTTCCTGCGAACTTCATCAATGGTTATCCCGGGATGAAATGAAACAACCTTGGATTCATGAGGAAGAAGGTCAAAATAGTTGTCTGAAAAATGTGCATCAGCATCTTTGATGTCCAGAAAAAGATTTTTCACAAGCGTATTCGCCGATAGTGTTAACACGAAATCACCATTGTTCTTTTCCTCTACTGTAAATTTCACGTCCGGTTTGTCAAGTAAGAGGTCTTTCGGTTTATTGAAATAATATATTTTTTCTCCAAGCACTTTTTCATTCTTCACCAATTCCATCTTCAGGAATGCCCTGGCAGGGTTCACCGCATACACAAGGTCATCGTATTTCATTTTGTAAACAGCCGTTGTCCGCACGTTGGAAATATAGGAATAAGCAGAATCGCGCCACAATACATTTCCTGCAAAATCAATTGCCCTGAACCTGAGGGTTGCATTGGTGAAACCTGTATCGTCTGAAGCTATTTTTATATTAAACATTTCTCCTTCATGCTCTGGACAGATGATGTATTTTTGAAACGACTCCTTCACAGCGTAGTGAAGCGCCTTCCACCTTCCATCATAATCGATACTGCTCCAACTCGTTCCCGGCCAGCAATCATCGAGCTGCCAAAAAAGTGAACCCATGCAATGTGGTTTGGCGCCACGGTGTGCTTCGATGGCAATCCTGATGCCTTCTGCCTGCAAAAGTTGCGATACATACACATAACTTTCAAAATCCTTTGGTTGTTTATACCAGTCGCTCATATAATGATCAATCGTTTCAAAACCGGCAGGACTCTTTTGGTGATTTTTTATCGATGCTGATTTCAATGAGCGTTGATCTGCAGTTGCGAATGTTGCAATTGTTTTCATGGAAGGCATTGCCTGGAAACCATATTCGCTTACAAACCTCCCTGTTTTTTTCCGGTAGGAATCGAAAGGTTCTTTTCCCCACCATACTCCCCAATAATGGGAATCGCCCCTTTCATAGCTCTCTTTGTGGCCCCACCCTACCCGCGGCGATGATTCGGTGTATTGATGCAATGGATCCGTTTTCCCGAGGGCTTCAGGAATTACTGAATAAAAAAGTTTATAATAATCATTCCATATTTTCAGGGAATCATCAGCAGTATAGTTGTATTGTTTCTGCCAGTCCCAGTTTTTCCATCCTTCATCTATTTCATTATTGCCACACCATAGCGTAATACATGGATGGCAGCGTAAACGGGTTACGTTGTCTTTCACCTCCTGTTCAACATTTTTAAGGAAAGCCGAATCGCCGGGGTACATGGCATTGGCAAACATAAAATCCTGCCAGATCAAAATGCCGAGTGAATCACAGAGATCATAAAATGCATCGTCTTCGTACACACCTCCACCCCATACACGCAACATGTTGATGTTGGCATCCTTCGCATCTGTAAGAAGCTTTCGGTATTTGTCTTTTGTAACTCTTGGCAGGAAATGATCAGCCGGAATCCAGTTTGCACCTTTCATAAAAACAGGATGTCCATTGAGCCAGACATAAAATGGTCGCCCGATCGTGCTGTCTACATTCTGAATGAGTACCACTTTTCGGAATCCATAATTAATTGTTCTCACTTCAGATTGCTGGAGTGCATTTGTTGCCTGGAAAGTTATACGGTATAAGTTGGCATCCCCGGTTCCATTGCACGACCAGCGCCTGGGATTCCTGATGTCGAACAGGAGGTTGGTGATGCCTTCTTCCGGCTGAATACTCCTCGTGAAATAAAACGAATCGCGGCGTTCACCTTCCACAACAATCTTAAAAAATATAGAAGTTGGTTTATCCACAGTAATAACCATCTGTGTAATGATGGTTGCTACGGAATCGGCCAACTCCTCATTGGTGACGTCAATATTATCAATCCTGAAAAAGTTCCAGGTATTGAATCGTACCGGTCGCCAGATTCCGCAACCAAGAAAGCGCGGACCCCAATCCCAACCATACTGGTACTGCGCCTTCCGCGTGAAAACTCTTTCATCTCCCGGCAGTGTATAAGGCAATTTCTTTGCTTCTTCCTTTCCCTTTTTTGTTGCTGATTCAAAACGAATGAACAGGTGATTTCGCTCCGGCTTCAGGAATTTTTTGCAATCTACATTCCATGTACGGAACATATTATCCGCCGCGAGAATCAGCGAATCGTTCAGGTAAACATTCGCATAAGTATCCAGCCCTTCAAATGAAATCTCACAATGATTCGCCTGAAGGACTGAGTCATTCATGTCGAACCATGTTTCATATTCCCAACTACAGGTGTCTATCCACTGCAATTCTTTTTCGTTATCACCGAAAAAAGGATCCGGTATCTTTTTATTATTCAGCAGATCGGTATGAACTGTACCGGGGACAGATGCATTCATCCATTCCTTGTCGCCTGTTTTTCTGAATCTCCAGTTTGAGTGAAGCTCCGTAGTAACTGTTTGCCCGTTGGCCGAAATAAAAAAAAGTAAACTGAAAATTCTCAGGTTACATAAAATAAATTTCAAAATTTTCTTGTTATGAGTGGTTCGCATATTCCTTTACTTTTTTAAACTGTTCCGGGTTCAAAACGTCATATGAATATTCATCAGCGTCTTCCCCGCTCATCATTACAAACTCATTGCGGTAAAGCATTTTACTTGGCTTAATCATTCTCGCGGAAAGGTGAAATTCATTTGCCCCGGTAGTTTTTTTGAGTTGTGAAATATTTTTGTCATTGATTCCGCCGCCAGGCATCACGATAATTCTTCCGTTGGCTTGCTTGATGAGTCCGGAAATAAATCCTGCACCATGCATTGCACCTGCCCGCTGGCCCGAAGTGAGAATGCGATGGCAACCCATCTGTATGATTTCCTCCAATGAGGTGAATGCATCAGCGGTGAGATCGAAGGCACGGTGAAATGTAACTGACAATGGTTTCGCTGCTGATATCAGTACTTTACAACGTTCAATATCCACGCTGCCATTGTCCTTTAAAATCCCTGTCACAATTCCTGCAACTCCTGATTCACGGCACTTTTCAATGTCACGGATCATGATCTCAAATTCGTCATTGCTATAAAGAAAATCTCCTTCACGCGGGCGAATTAATATATGTAGAGGGATGGATATTTTTTTGAGCACCAACTCAATGAAACCATAAGAAGGTGTGATGCCGCCTGCACCCAGCACATTGCAAAGTTCAAGACGGTCAGCACCGGCAGCTTCCGCAGCAACAGCAGATTCGATATTTGCAACACATGCTTCGAGCAGGACTTTTGTCATCGGTCATTAGTCAATGAACAATAGTCAATGACAATTCGAAATAGAAATTGCTGAAAACAAAACCTGCTCATGTGGAGATGGTAATTCCTGTGTGTGTTTGTGTGTATGTCTAGATGTGACTGCCTGATTATTTACCAAAGGTTTTTGGAATCCCGTAATTCATTTTTAATTTCCAATGACTGTACCGCATAATTAAATCCTTTTTGCAATGCGTAACTTCCAAACTCGCCATGCTTATTGAGTGCGAGGAATCCGATCTGCATCTCTTTTACATTTTTCGGACTTTTGGAAATGCGCTCTACCGCTATCCTGCAGGCTTCTTCAGGAGAATGACCTGCGCGCATCATCTCTACGACTGTATGACTGCCGCAGATGCGGATTACTTCCTCCCCGGTTCCTGTTGCACATGCGGCACCAATTTCATTGTCCACAAAAAGTGCTGCGCCAATAATAGGTGAATCCCCTACTCGGCCATGCATTTTGTAACCTAATCCGCTTGTCGTACATGAGCCGGAAAGATTTCCTGCCGCATCAATTGCAATCATGCCAATTGTATCATGATTCTCCATGTTGATTACGGGCTTGTATTCTGATTTCTTCAGCCACGCTTTCCAGGCTTCATCAGAAGACGGAGTCCTGTCAAATTTTTCCAACGCAAAACCATTGTCAAGCGCAAATTTCCGCGCACCTTCACCGGCAAGCATGACGTGTGGTGTTTTCTCCATCACCAAACGGGCAACAGAGATGGGATGCTTGATATGATCCAGGAAACAAACACTGCCGCAGTTTCCATGCTCATCCATGATGCAGGCGTCAAGCGTCACAAAACCATCGCGGTCAGGAATGCCACCAAGACCAACGCTTTGATTGGTGAGATCATTCTCTGTATTCATCACGCCTTTCTCCACTGCATCCAATGCCCTTCCGCCTCCTGATAAAATTTTCCATGCATCGGTATTGGCTGCCAGGCCATGATTCCAGGTTGAAATCACAAGTGGTTTTACGTCAGAACCCGAAATCGAAAGTTTCTCCGCAACAGATTCTTTGACTGACAGCAAAGCCGCACTGAGTGCAGACCATTTGATGAAAGTTCTTCTTGTGGTCATGTTGGGGTTTACAAAATTAAATTGTGTCAGCTTATATCAGCGAGAATGCGCAACGAAGATACAAATTACAGACCGGCGTTCAGCTCATTCCATATCAGCGAAGCTGCTCCCAATAGGGGTGCATCATTCTCCGGCAATGAGGATGGCAATACTTTTATTTTGTCGCGGTAAATATTGAGTAGATTTTTTTCAAAAGAGATGATCGTAGGATTAAAAAGCAATTCCCCTGCCTGTGCCAGCCCTCCAAAAAGGAAAATCGCCTGCGGGCTGGTATATGCAACAGTATTTGCCAGCGCCATTCCCAACATATCACCTGTATAGTTGAAGGCATAGAATGCATTCTCATCTCCGCCCAATGCCTTTTCATAGATATATTTTGCATCCACCTTGCTGCCTTCTGTCCGGCTTCGTGCATCCGGATCGCTGCTGCTGAGAATTTCAAGATAGGTCTTTACAATTCCGGTAGCTGAACAGTATTGCTCCAGGCAACCCTTCCGGCCACAGCCGCATTGCCGGCCATGCTGCATCACAATGATGTGACCCATTTCTCCTGCAAAGCCGTCATGGCCATACACCAATTTTCCGTCTACTACAATACCGCTGCCAAGGCCCGTTCCCAGCGTGATAAAAATGAAATCCTTCATTCCTTTTGCGCCACCGAAATACATTTCGCCCAACGCTGCAGCATTCGCATCGTTGGTGAGAACAGCTTTTACATTCAATGTATCAGAAAAATATTTTGAAAGTGGAATAACACCTTTCCATTTTAAGTTGGGAGCGAATTCAATGGTGCCGGAAAAGTAATTACCGTTGGGCGCACCAATACCAATACCGGTAAGGCCTGAGCTCAGCAGGCTGGGTTCAGCATTAAACATCCTTCGTATTTTTACAGAAACTGCTTCAACTAAATCTATCGGATCCGGATAGTCAGTTGTGCGAACAACATCGCGCACGAGGATTTTTCCTTCCCTGTTAACGATTCCGATTACCGAATTGGTTCCGCCAATGTCAATGGCTGCTACTAGCTGGGTCATCGTAATTAATTCCTTTATTCACTAAAAGCTTTTTCATTTTCCATGCGTACCATGCCAGGTAGATAAAGCAAAAAACAGGAATGACATACGAAACATGTATGTTACTATAGTCTGCCAACAGCCCTTGTAGAGGAGGTATAAATGCACCTCCCAATATCATCATGATTAAAAACCCTGACGTCTGACTTGTATATTTTCCAAGTCCGGCAATTGCCAGTGAAAAGATACATGGCCACATAATAGAGCAAAATAAACCTCCACTTAAAAATGCATAGACTCCAACTGTTCCTGTGGAAAGCAATCCGACAATCATTGAAATAGTTCCGAGGATACCAAAAAGCATCAACGTGAATGCGGGTCTTTGTTTGGCAATGATAAACCCCGCAAGCAACAGAAGTACACAAAAAGAATAGTAATAGAAACTGGTAACATCCGCACCGCTGATGTGATTCATGAAGAGCACAAATGCCAGCGCAGCAAATGGGATCACGAGCGTAAGAATAGTGACTGTCGATTTTTTTAAATTAAACGCCCCTATTGCGCCTGTCCAGCGGCCAATCATCAGGCTTCCCCAATAGAGTGAGATATAAGGACCGATCTGTGAATTATCCAGTCCCCCAAACTCAGGCGTTTTAAGCAGCGATCCCAAATTGCTCTGGATCGTTACTTCCACTCCTACATAGATGAAGATTGCAATCATTCCCAGCGTAACCTGTGGATAGGCATCTGTCTCGAATTTGTTTTCTTTCTTAATTTTTTTGTAAAGAAAAAATAATGCTGCAAGTAAAATGATTACGAGAATTGAAATACTTCCCAGGAATAAAAATTTACCCGAGTCCGCAGAGTCAATGTCGGTGCGGCTTTCAAACGTAAAATAACTGAATACAACCAACAGGAAAACGAGAATTCCGATTACAAAGAGCAACGGATACTTCAAAACTTTCACCTCTTTTCCGTCTTCTTCAATCTCCAGTTTCGGAATTTTTGAAACGGCCAGGATAATGATGGCGAATGCAAATGCAGCTGCCAGGATTACATACAGAATATTGATCGATTGGAGTGACGCTGAACTCTTATCTGCATCAGTCGCAATGACTTTTCCAAATAATACGAGGCTGACCAGGATGGGACCAATTGCTGTTCCTAATGAATTAACACTTCCTGCAAAATTTAATCGATAAGAACCGGTGGCAGGATTTCCAAGGTTTAACACAAGTGGATTTGCAGATGTTTGCTGTAAAGAGAATCCCAAAGCGATGATAAAAAATGCGGCAAGAATAAAAATGAAAGATCCTGAATTGACGGCAGGAATCATCGTGAGCGCACCAATAATTGAAACCAGCAATCCATAAATAATTGTCTTCTTATAACCGACCATGTTAATGATGTCTTTATTAAACAGAACGGAGAAGATGTACAGCAACAACGATCCAATAAAATAAGCTCCATAAAACGCGCTGTCAATTAACTGCGATTGAAACTGCGATAAATTAAAATGCGTTTTACAAAATGGAATAAAAATACCATTGGATGCAGCTAAAAATCCCCAGAAGAAAAATACGGAGATGAGAACCGGAAGCGCGCGGTGGTTTTGGTTAGACATTGTTGCGGTGGTGGTTGATAAGGCGGCAAAATAGAGAATAAGAATGTCGAATGGTGAATGTCGAAATCCGAAATTTGAACAGCCATATAGTGCAATGTGGAATTGTCTTATACCTTCCGAGAAATTATTAACTTTTCTATCTTGCAAAAGCCATCCATCGCTTTACTTTGCTCAATATATTTTACTATTGTTTCTTCTCCTGCCCAGTCTCCATTGGTACAAAATGGGATAGAGTACATGGAGGGATGTTATATGAATTAATAACAACTATTGAAAATACAAATGATGTTTCTTCACTCCCACCGGTATTTTTTCACTGCCGCCTGTTCAGCCTGGAAAATTCTTGCATGTTATAGTGGTGAAGGAATAGCTTATTTCCATTCGCCAAATTCCTGCTTTCCGCTTTCTTTTCTTTTTCTACTTTAAGCGCGTTAAACCACAACCGCATGAAGAAATTCTTGCTTATCGGTTACTTCCTATTTCTCTTTTTTGCAACGGTTTCTGCACAGCAGGCTTTCAAGCTTATTACCCTTCCTTCACTCGACAGCACAACCGAACGCACAGCATTTATCCGCACTCCCGACAATGGTTTCCTGATTGGCACGCGACAAAGCGGTGTAACGGGATGGGGAAGTACTATGATCAAATTAGATTCGGCAGGAAATCCTGTCTTCGCAAAACAACTCACGGAAAATATTTCAAAAATTATTCTCTGCAGCGACGGCGGTTTTTTAATGCTTGGAACGGCGCTCATCAAAACAGACAGTGCATTAAA
>JBDTTM010000013.1:0-23974 GCA_039930605.1 Bacteroidota bacterium | reverse complement strand
AAGGTTTTTCTATCAAAAGATTAAAGACATATACACGACCAGCATTGATTACAATCCCAGGGACGAAAAAACGCTGGAATTTTTTAAAGTAGTTCAAAACAAATTGCTGTGGGCCATCAGTACACAAACGGCAGCGGAATTGGTTTACCAGAGAGCAGATGCCACACTGCCTCTTTTAGGAATGCAGTCGTATAACGGCAGGAATACAATAGCCATTAAAAAAGCAGATGTAGGAATTGCAAAAAATTACCTGGATGAAGGTGAAATAAAATTACTCGGGTTGCTGGTGGAGCAGTACCTTGCTTTTGCAGAAACCATGGCACAGCAGCAAACTCCCATGTATATGAAAGACTGGATTGAACGGTTAGATAGTATTCTGAATCTCAATGGACGTGAGCTACTGACGCATGCCGGCAAAATAAGCCACGAAATGGCATTGAAGAAATCGGGTGAAGAATTTGAAAAGTATCAATTGACAAAAAAGGTTTTAGAAAAAGAGCAAAGTATGAAAGAACTTGAAGCAGACATTAAAAAACTGGAAAAGCCAAAGGAATGAAATTCTCCGAAGCCTCCCTCGAACACGCAGTCATAGAACTGTTCACCGCAGAGCAGATTCCGCACTGCCATGGAGAAGCCATTCACAAAGAAATTTCAGATGTACTCCTGCGCGATGATCTGAGGCAATTCCTGCTTACTCGCTATGCGTCTGAGAATATCACAATCAGTGAGGTTGAAAGCATCATTCGTCAGTTAGACCTCTATCCCAGTTCCGCACTCTATGAAAGCAACAAAGCCATCATGAAACTCGTGGCAGATGGTTTTGTATTCAAGCGCGAAGACCGCACACAAAAAGATATTTTCATTCAGTTCATTGATTACGAAAATCCGTCAGCAAACAATTTCAAAATTGTAAACCAACTTGAAATTGTCGGGTACGAGAAACGGATTCCAGATGCAATCATTTACATCAACGGATTACCTCTTATAGTCATCGAATTCAAAACTGCGATAAAAGAAAACTGCACCATCAAAGATGCCTATACCCAGCTCACAGTCCGCTACCGCAGAGACATTCCCGAACTCTTCAAGTACAATGCGTTTTGCGTAATCAGCGATGGCGTAAATAACAAAAGCGGTTCGCTCTTCGCTCCTTACGATTTCTTTTATGCGTGGCGCAAAACGGACAGCAACAGCAAGCCAGCAGATGGCATCAATTCTCTTTATACCATGATAAAGGGAATGTTCAATAAAGAACGGCTCACGGATGTCATTCGGAACTTCATTTTCTTTCCTGATACATCAAGTGAAGATTTAAAAATCGTTTGTCGTTATCCGCAGTATTATGCGGCTAACAAATTATTTGAAAACATACGCGAACATCAGCGTCCGCTGGGCAATGGCAAAGGCGGTACATACTTTGGCGCTACCGGTTGCGGAAAGAGCTTCACTATGTTGTTTCTCTCCCGGCTGTTAATGAAAAGCCCGCACTTTTCGAGTCCCACCATTGTGTTGATTACTGACAGAACAGATCTGGATGATCAACTGTCCGCCCAATTCACCAATGCAAAAAGTTTCATCGGTGATGAAAATGTAATCAGCGTGGAAACACGTGCCGAACTCAAAACATTGCTTCAGAACAGGAATAGCGGTGGAGTTTTTCTAACCACCATACATAAGTTTACCGAAAGTACAGAACTTTTAACTGAACGGAGCAATGTAATCTGCATTTCAGACGAAGCACACCGTTCTCAGATAAACCTGGATCAGAAATTAAAAATAACTGACAAAGGAGTAGAACGGAAATATGGCTTTGCAAAATACCTGCACGATTCATTGCCCAATGCAACTTACGTTGGTTTCACAGGCACACCTGTTGACGGCACACTCGATGTATTCGGTCCAGTCATTGATGCCTACACCATGAAGGAATCAGTAGAAGATAAAATTACAGTCCGCATCGTGTATGAAGGCAGGGCAGCGAAGGTTTTACTGAATGAAAGAAAACTTTATGAAATAGAGGAGTATTACAGTATGTGTGCAGAGCAGGGCACAAATGAATACCAGGTTGAAGAAAGCAAGAAGGCAGTGACTCAGATGGAAATCATACTGGGCGATCCAAAACGGTTGAAGTTGGTCGCAAAGGATTTTGTGTCTCACTATGAAAGCCACATTGCAGAGGGAGCAAGTGTAAAAGGAAAGGTCATGTTTGTTTCTTCAAGTCGCGTCATCGCGTATGAGTTGTACAAAGAAATCATTGCGATTCGTCCGCAATGGGCAGAAATAAAAGAATGTGATGATGGAGAAGTATTGACAGAGCAGGAGCGGAAGAAAATCAAGCCCATGGAAAAAATCAAGCTCATCATGACTCGAGGAAAAGATGATGAACAGGCGATGTACGATTTGCTAGGCACAAAAGAATACAGGAAAGAATTGGATAGGCAGTTCAAGAATGCAAAATCAAATTTCAAGATTGCAATTGTGGTAGATATGTGGCTCACAGGTTTTGATGTACCGTTCCTCGAAGCAATATACATTGACAAGCCGGTGGAGCAACACACTCTCATCCAAACCATCTCCCGTGTAAATCGTGTGTATGAAGGCAAGGAAGTGGGCCTGGTCATTGATTACATCGGTATCAAGAGCAACATGAACCTGGCGCTTAAAAAATATTCCATTGTGGATGGAAATGATTTTGCAGACGTAGATAAAGCCGTCATCCTCGTAAAAGACCAGTTGGATTTGCTGTCAAAATTATTCTCCAACTTCAATTCAACCGATTTCTTCAACGGCACTCCATTGCAGCAATTGGATTGCCTGAACCGCGCTTCAGAATATGTGCAACTCACCGAGGAAATAGAAAAGCGGTTTATGGCAATCGCGAAGAAACTCCGCTCTGCATACAACCTCTGCTGCTCCAGCGAAGAAATTTCCGAAGACGAGCGCAACCACATCCATTTTTATTTTGCCATCAAAGCCATCATCCACAAACTCACTGTTGGAGATGCACCCGACACATCGCAAATGAATGACCGCGTGAGGAAGATGATCCAGGAAGCACTTATTAGCGAAGGAGTAGAAGAAATATTTAAGCTCACCGAAACAGATAGGCAAGCCAACTCAGACATATTCAGTGATGAATACCTGGCAAAAGTGGACAGGATAAAATTACCCAACACCAAAATAAAACTGTTACAGAAATTATTGCAACAGGCAATAGAGCAATTCAAAAAGGTCAATCGGATCAAGGGCGTTGACTTTTCAAAGAAGATGAAAAAGCTGGTGGATGTGTACAATGAGCGGAAAGATTTTCAGGCAATGCAAAGCGATGTGTTGAATGATGTAGCGGAACAGTTCGCAAATCTCTTTAAAGAATTGCAGGCAGAGCGAAACTCATTCATGGAAATGGGAATAGATTTCGAAGAAAAAGCATTCTACGACATTCTGAAAGCCATTGCTACGAAATACAATTTCGAATATCCCGAAAACAAACTCATTGCACTCTCACAGGCAATAAAAATAATCGTGGACGACAAAGCCAAATATACCGATTGGGCACAGCGTGACGACATTAAAGCAGAATTAAAAGTAGACTTGATTCTCATTCTTGCGGAACATGGTTATCCGCCAGTCCCTAAAGACGAAATCTTCAAAGAGATTTTCGAACAGGCGGAGAATTTTAAGAAGTATAGTGGAGTTTAAAAAAGAAAATTCTTTTTGCGTATTTATTTAAGGAAGCTAAAATCTCACTTTAGATAAATCTATATTTGCTTAAACAGCATTGTTTTTTACGTTGAAGACAATTTTTCATTGCTAATGTGAAAAAAATCACATTTAATTTGTCCCGTTTCGATAAAAATTTATTAACTAAATAATATAAAATATTGTATATCAACATATTGTGAAACTTTACCAAGTATTGTTTATGGTTTGAAAATTGTAACTTTGCAACTTAACTTATAAGTGAATCGTTTCATTGCTCTTGAACATTCGAAGCCATATGAAGAAAAATCCAAAACTTGAAGCCCGAAGAAAAAAAATTCCGCCAGAGGTAAAAATCTTTGTGGATAATTCATTTGCAATCGCAGAGCAAATTGACCTCATCCTAAAGAAAAAGGGGTTGTCTCAAAAAAAATTTGCAAAGCTTTTGGGCAAGACAGAGTCGGAAATCAGCAAATGGATGAGTGGCATACACAATTTCACACAAATGACGCTTGCCAAGATTCAAGCCGTATTAGGAGAGCCAGTTACCTTGTGCGTGAAGGATTCCAAAAAAGAGTATTACTTAATGTTTAACACCTCGCACGCTGTAGTAGTTCATCCGCAAGTGGCTGATTCAAACAAGGTGGTTGATGTTATTTCTGGCGAAGAAAATAATTTAAAATTATTTAAACCAATTGAGAAAACGATTGCTGTTTCAGCAAGTGTTTCTTATTGTAGAATGAACTGATGGAAGAAAAGGAATTAGCAAATTTATCCGTCAATACAAGAATTATTAGTGTAAAGCTTAATAATTTTTCAGTTGCAGCGATAGACAAAAAAATAATCCCAAATCTTAATAAAGATTCATTTGCATATGAATATGGTGTGCAACTATTAGTTGACCCGCCTCAAAAGCAGATAGTTGTAAATTGCCTGATCAAGATTTTTAGTGAGCTTGATAAAAAAATAAACCTTGCTGAAATATCTTCATCAGGAACATTTGAATTACTGAATCTTGATGAAATTGTAAAAAAATTTAATGGAGTTCCATCATTCATTCTTCCATTATTTGTTGGTGTTCTCCTTTCTACATCAAGAGGTTTTCTTTTATTGAAATCCGAGGGTACCATTATTGAAGGAGCAACACTTCCGATCATTGATACCACCACACTTTTCTCAGACTCATCATCATTCGAGACAAAATCATTGTGATTTTTATTCTTGATTTTTCAGTCAACAAGCAATGAAGGATGCATGCTCTCAACCAAAAAATATATAAATGTATCTAAATAGGGCAATTTTTTATCGGGAATATTCCTTCTTTATTTATATCATTTAAAAAGCTTTTCCCCTGGTTCACGAGCCCATAAAACCCAAAGACCAAAAATAATTTTATTTTTGGAATAAAAATTTAGATTAGTTATCCCGATTGGATTAATTTCGCTGATCTAAAATGGATACTCTTTATAAAAAATAATTCCTCACGAATTTATTGATATAAAATGTGTGAATTATGTATCCTTTTTATGCAGTTGTGTAACACCGGTCTCAACAAAAATGCGCAACTTTAAAAAAATAAGAAAAACAATAATCTTCCAAATAAAATGCCCAATTCAAAGCTTAATCCTGAAAACCTGGATCAACTATGTATAAACACAATTCGTTTCCTATCAGTAGATGCCGTTCAGAAAGCAAATAGCGGTCATCCTGGTTTGCCTTTAGGAGCATCTCCAATGGCTTATGTTTTATGGACGAAATTTCTGCAACATAATCCTTCAAACCCGCACTGGTTCAATCGGGACAGGTTTGTATTATCAGCAGGTCACGGTTCAATGTTGCTGTATAGTTTACTTCATCTCACAGGTTATGATTTGCCGTTAGAGCAAATTAAACAGTTTCGACAATGGGGTAGTAAGGCACCCGGTCACCCTGAACGCGGAGAAACGCCCGGTGTTGAAACTACAACCGGACCACTGGGACAAGGTTTTGCAAATGGTGTAGGTATGGCCATCGCTGAAGCCTACCTGGCTGCGCGCTATAATAAACCAGGTTTTGAAATCATCAATCATCACACATATGCTTTGGTTAGCGATGGTGATCTTATGGAAGGCGTATCTGCCGAAGCTGCTCCGCTGGCAGGTCATTTAAAACTCGGTAAATTAATTTACTTATACGATAATAATCATATCACGCTTGCATCAGCGACTCCGGTAACGTTTACAGAAAATCATGTGCAGCGATTTGAGGCATACGGTTGGCATACACAATCCATTGATGATGGTAATAACCTGGAGGACATCAGCAATGCAATCCATCTTGCTCAGCAGGAAACAGAACGTCCATCGCTGATTATCATTCGTACGCACATTGGTTATGGCTCACCGAATAAACAAGATACATGTGCAGCACATGGTTCTCCATTGGGAGAGGAAGAAGTTAAGCTGACGAAGAAAAATCTCGGTTGGCCTGTTGAACCCACCTTTCTGATTCCTGAAGACGCGAAACTCCATTTTCGGAAGGCTCTTGAGGAGGGCGAACAGTTAGAAGTAGAATGGGAAAAGAGTTTCTCATTGTATGAAAAAAAATATCCTGAACTTGCTTCAGAACTTCGTGGTCTTATGAATGGAGAGTTGCCTTCAGGTTGGGATGCCGGTATTCAAGAGTTCCCTGCAGATGCTAAAGGCATGGCTACCCGCGTAGCTTCAGGTAAAATCATGCAGTCATTTAGTCCACTATTACATGGTTTCATCGGAGGTTCTGCTGATCTTAATACTTCCACCCACACTGAGCTGAAGGATGCAGGAAATTTTGAGAACCCTTCCATGGCGATCGGTGACTTACAAGGCTCAGCCGGGGGCGGCTGGAGTTATGCCGGACGCAATTTACAGTTCGGTGTTCGTGAACACGGAATGGCTTCGATCTCAAATGGAATGGCTGCTCATGGCGGTATTCTTCCCTTCTGTGCAACCTTCCTCACCTTTTCAGATTACATGCGACCGGCAATTCGACTTGCTGCATTAATGGAATTGAATTTAGTTTATGTTTTTACTCATGACAGTATCGCCATGGGTGAAGATGGACCAACGCATCAACCGATCGAACAACTTGCAAGCCTCCGTGCAATTCCAACTTTGATTGTGATCAGACCATGCGATGCGAATGAAACCGCTATCGCATGGCGTGTTGCAATTGAATCAGCTAAAGCTCCTGTGGCTTTGATTTTATCCCGGCAGGATATACCTACACTTGACAGGAAAAAATTTTCTTCAGCAGAAGGACTTCGCATGGGTGCATATATTCTGTCGGATACACCCGGTGCAAACCCGGATTTGATTTTGATTGCAACCGGCTCAGAAGTTAGCCTGGTAGTGGAAGCTCAGCAAAAGTTAAAAGAAAATAATATTTCAGCACGCATTGTTTCTATGCCGAGTTGGGAATTATTTGAGGAACAAACTCCTCAATACCGAAATATGGTTCTTCCTCCTACCCTACATTCAAGAATCGCCGTGGAAGCCGGTATTTCTTTGGGATGGCATCGTTATGTAGGTGATTATGGAGAAATTATCAGTGTTGATACTTTCGGTGCTTCTGCACCCGGAGAAGTGATGATGGATAAATTCGGATTTACAGTTGAAAATATTTGTAAACGTGCAATCGCGTTGCTGAAAAAAAACAGTCATGATTGATTCGGAACCGAAAATATCTGATACCATGTTGCGGGTTGGAATAGCAGCTGATCATGGGGGATTTGAATTAAAAGAATACCTTTTGAAAATTTTACTTGATAACGGATATGATGTGATTGATTTTGGTAACAATGTATTTGATCCTGCAGATGATTATCCTGATTATATTGTACCCCTTGCCCGCGCCATTGTAAAAGGTACAGTCACCCGTGGTGTTGCAATTTGCGGGAGCGGTGTTGGGGCATGTATTATAGCAAACAAAATTGCCGGCATAAAGGCATGCCTGATACATGAAAAGTTCTCTGCTCACCAGGGAGTTGAAGATGATAATATGAATATGATTTGTCTTGGTGGCCGGGTGATTGATAATTCTCTTGCCTGGGAACTGACAAACATTTTTCTCAGTTCAAAATTCAGCGGTGCGAAAAGACATATTCGCCGACTTGAGAAAGTGACGGAACTTGAAAATAATTGAAATGAAAAAAAATAGATGAATGTAAATCCTTTGGCAGGCAAGCCGGTCGAACAAAAAATGTTAGTCAATGTGCCCGCCCTTATTGATGCCTATTTCAAGGGATTGCCTGACCCTTCAATACCCGGACAACGTGTGAAGTTCGGAACTTCCGGTCACAGGGGTTCATCATTCAACAACACTTTTAACGAAAGGCACATTCTTGCCATCACCCAGGCGGTTTGCCTTTATCGCAATGAACATAAAATCAATGGCCCATTGTATCTTGGCTTTGATACGCATGCGCTTTCTGCACCGGCATTTGCAACTGCCATGGAAGTATTGGCAGCTAACGAGGTGGCAATAATAATCGCAGAAGGAAATGAATATACACCGACTCCTGTAATTTCTCATGCCATCCTGCGATACAACAATGAACGTAAAACGGGTTTCGCAGATGGTATTGTAATTACGCCTTCTCACAATCCACCGGATGATGGTGGCTTTAAATATAATTCAACCAATGGTGGACCCGCTGAAACGAATGTCACCAATTGGATTGAAAAGAAAGCGAATGAGTTGCTTCAGGATAATCTACAGCAAATAAAAAGAATTTCCTTTGAGAAAGCGATGCGCGCTTCAAATACCCACAAACATAATTTCCTGGATACCTATGTCAATGATCTTGGAAATATAATTGACATGGAAGCAATTCGCCATTCAAAGATCAATATTGGCGTTGATCCTCTTGGTGGTGCCGGTGTTCATTATTGGGAACCAATCGCTGAACGATATCATTTGAATCTGAATGTTGTAAATAAGGTGGTTGATCCTACTTTCAGTTTTATGACTTTGGATTGGGACGGAAAAATCAGAATGGATCCTTCTTCACAATATGCAATGGAACGTCTGATCGAAATTAAAGATCGCTTTGATATTTCTTTTGCCTGTGATACAGATCATGACCGCCATGGAATCGTTACAAAAAGCACTGGGCTGATGAATCCAAATCATTATTTATCAGTTGCGATTTTTTATCTCCTGCAAAATCGGCCCCAGTGGTTGCAATCAGCGGGAATAGGAAAAACTCTTGTCAGCAGTAGTCTTATTGACCGCATCACTTCAAAACTTGGAAGGCAGCTTTACGAAGTCCCTGTCGGTTTTAAATGGTTTGTGGATGGTCTATTTGACGGATCACTTTGTTTTGCGGGAGAAGAAAGTGCAGGGGCCACTTTTTCAAGGTTGGATGGAAGCGTTTGGACTACTGATAAAGATGGTTTTGTTCCCGCGCTGCTTTCAGCGGAGATCACTGCAAAAACAGGGCATGACCCGGGAATAATATATAAGCAGATTACAGCACAATTTGGAGAACCTTTCTACGACCGGATTGAAGCCCAGGCAACCCCGGAACAAAAAGAAAAATTGAAAAAACTTTCAGCATCCCAGATTCATTCCGGGGAGTTGGCGGGAGAAAAAATTAAGAATATAATTACCAATGCGCCGTCAAATAATGCACCGATTGGTGGCGTAAAAATTATTACAGAAAACGGGTGGTTTGCAGCGCGACCATCAGGAACTGAAAATATTTATAAAATTTATGCTGAGAGTTTTTTAGGGCCGGATCACCTTAAGGAAATTACAGATCAGGCACAGAAAATTGTCAATGAAGCGCTCGCAATAAAAGAACATACTGCATGAAATTAATACCGTCAGCACATGAACTCATTTCCGAAATGAGGGCTTTTTTTCAAACACCGGATTTCAAATTAAATTACATAACAGACGAACCATTAAGATCGGAGTTATTCAGCTCTGATCAGATGGAACAGTATGGCAGAACATTGGCGGGTACTCATAAATTAAGTACCAAACCTGCAAAGGATCATTTGCTCAGACGACTTGCGGACAATGAAGTCAATTTAAATGAAGTTCGAAAACTTCTGACTGACGCTTTGAAAGCAAAAAATCAAATTACGCCTGCCGGAGAATGGTTAATAGACAATTTCTACCTGATTGAGGAACATATACGCAACGCAAAAAAACATTTTCCGAGAGGCTACAGTGAAAATTTACCACAACTTTTAAGCGGTTCTTCAACCGGTTTAACACGTATATATGACATTGTATTGCAGATCATTTCTCATAGTGACGGAAGGATTGATATTGAAAGTCTGAGTGGTTTTGTGAAGGCATACCAGACAGTTACACACTTACAACTGGGTGAATTATGGGCAATACCTATTATGCTTCGCCTTGGTCTGATTGAAAATCTCCGACGTGTTTCAGGCCGGATTGCAATTGGCAGGGTAGATAAAAATCTTGCTGATTATTGGGCGCTTAAAATGTTTGATACGGCCGAAAATAATTCAAAAAATCTGATACTCGTCATCGCCGACATGGCCAGATCTAATCCACCGATGACGAGTGCGTTTGTATCTGAATTGACCCGTCAACTACGTGGAAAAGGCCCTGACCTGGCTATGTCACTCAACTGGATGGAACAACAACTATCAGAAAAAGGATTAACAAGCATTGAATTGGTTAATGCGGAAGTTCAACGACAAACTGTAGATCAGGTTTCTATAAGTAATAGTATTGGAAGCCTTCGTTTACTTGGGGCTATGGACTGGCGTGATTTTGTGGAGACACATAGCATTGTTGAAAAAACACTCCGTGAAGATAATGAGGGAATTTATGGATTAATGGATTTTTCCACGCGTGATCATTACCGTCATATTGTAGAGCGCATTGCAAAAAAAAGTAAAATATCTGAGCATGAAGTTGCAAGATTAGCAATACAGTTAATGCACGAGAATACCTCGGTGAATAAAATGGATCAACGTACTTCCCATGTTGGTTATTACCTGGTAGATAAAGGCATCAAGCAAACAAAAAGACGGGCTCAAATGCAAGAGTCAGCGATTCAGCATTTTCGTCAATTCTTACAAAGACATGCCTTCCAGGTTTACCTGTCTTTTATTTTGTTGATCACTTCAGGGTTAACGGTGACCATTTTTAAAATTGCATGTACAGAGACAGAAAATTCCTGGCTATTGGCATGGATTACTTTGCTTTCCGCACTATGTGCGAGCCAACTCGCGATTTCGGTTGTCAATTTTTTTTCCACGCTATGGGTTAAGCCGCATGTATTGCCAAGGATGGATTTCTCACATGAAATTCCTCCGGATTTCCGAACGTTGGTTGGAATACCGGTGATGTTAACCACAACGGATGACGTTGAAAATCTCGTTGAGGCGCTGGAAGTTCGTTTCCTCGCAAACAGAAATGACAATTTACATTATGGCTTGCTTACTGATTTTACGGATGCACCTTCGGAAACGCTTCCCGGAGATAAGGAACTCGTGGATCTCGTTCACCTAAGAATTGAAGAATTAAATAAAAAATATAGTAAAGAGAATCGAGATTTATTTTATCTTTTTCACCGTTCAAGACTTTGGAATCCCAGGGAAAATGTATGGATGGGTTATGAACGAAAGCGCGGAAAGATTTCAGACTTAAATGCGTTGCTCCGGGGAGATCCAAAGCAACGTTTTTCACTCATTGTCGGCGATCAATCCGTCCTTGAACAGATAAAATATGTGATTACGCTGGATGCAGATACACAACTTCCTTTAGGTACTGCATGGAAGTTGGTCGGAACCATGGCTCATCCATTGAATCATCCATGGTACGATGAAAAAAAGAAACGTGTAACAAAGGGCTATGGTATACTTCAACCCAGGGTAACAGTTAGTTTACCTGATAGAACCAGTTCAGCGTATACGCGCATGCACGGAAATGAACCCGGCATTGACCCTTACACCCGCGCGTCTTCCGACGTTTACCAGGATTTATTTGGTGAAGGATCCTTTATTGGAAAAGGAATTTATGATGTTGACATTTTTAGAAAAGTTCTGGATGGAAGATTTTCAGAAAATACAATTCTAAGCCACGATCTCCTGGAGGGTTGTTATGTCCGCTCGGGATTGTTGAGTGATGTGCAGTTATTTGAAAGGTACCCTGCGACCTATCGGGCTGACATGAAAAGATTCACACGTTGGATTCGGGGTGACTGGCAGATATTCTCATGGTTTCTGCCGCTGGTTCCCGGCCCTGTAAGGCGTTGGTATAAAAACCCGATTTCAGGATTATCACGATGGAAAATATTTGATAACGAGCGACGCAGTTTGGTCCCACCTGCACTTACGATATTGATCGTAATGGGCTGGCTGGTATTGCCATCATCATTAATGTGGACAATCCTTGTTTCTTCCATTATTGTTTTCCCGATTGTATTGACTTCTTTTTGGGATACTATTAATAAACCCAAAGATGTCATCATCACGCATCACATTAAAAATTCAGTAAGGAACCTCTTCGATATTTGTAACAAAACTTTTTTCAAACTCATCTGCCTGCCTTATGAAGCATTTTCCAATATAATTGCCATCACCCGAACAGCATGGAGAATGATAGTTAGCCGCAAAAATCTGCTGGAATGGAACCCTTCCGTCAATGTAGAAAATAACATCCGGACGAGTTTGTGGTCATCTTATTCCTCCATGTGGATAGAGCCCTTGCTGGCCTTGCTTATCTTTATTTATTTAGAATTCTATTCCCCATTGAAATTATTTATTGCAGGACCAATTATACTATCGTGGGTGGCTGCACCATTTATAACATGGCTTTCAAGCAAACCTTTGGCAAAGGAAGGCTCCACACTTAGTGATGAACAAAATATTTTCCTTCGAAAACTTGCGCGTAAAACATGGAGCTTCTTTGAACGTTTTGTCGCTGAAGAAGACAATTGGTTGCCGCCCGATAATTTCCAGGAACAACCGGTCGAATTAATAGCCCACCGTACATCGCCTACTAACATTGGACTTTCCTTGCTTGCGAACTTGTCTGCTTGTGATTTTGGATACCTATCTACGGGAGAACTTATTGACCGTACAACAAAGACAATTAGCACAATGAAAAAAATGGAGCGGTACAAAGGCCACTTTTTCAATTGGTACGATACTAATTCGCTGGCTCCGCTACTGCCAAAATACATCTCCACAGTCGACAGCGGAAACCTGGTTGGCCATTTGCTGATATTGAAGCAAGGCCTGCTTGCGATTCAGAATAAAAAAATTATCAATCCTAATTTGTTTGATGGAATCTCTGATACATTAAATCTTCTTGCTGATACATTGCAGGATAACGAGAAGGAATTTCTGAAACAATTCAAAAATAATTTGCAAGCAGCTCATCACTCCGGTTCATCAATTCACAGTGAAATAAAATCTTTCCTGGAAACATTGAAGACTGATTTTTCCGCTGTCCTGAAAAACCTGAATGGCAATACAAAAGATGAAACCAACAGATGGAAAGAAAATCTCCAGAAGCAATTGGGCAATGCACTTGAAGAATGTCAATTATTTGAACCATGGGTTTTGTTGATGAATGCACCATCCGTATTCAAAAATATTTTTACAACGAATTCACCTTCCTCCCTGAATGAGTTATTAAAACAGGCAGATGAACTCCAGGCGGAAATAATCCGGCAACGGAAGGTGAGCATTACAAACGAAGAAAGTCAATGGCTTGGCTTACTTGAAACAACTCTATCTAAATCAGGTCATCATGCGGATGAACGAATTACTGTGGCTAAAAATCTTGCACAACAATGCGAAGAGATGGCAGATTTAGAATGGGATTTCTTATATGTCAAATCAAGTAATTTATTTACCATCGGATACAATGTGCAGGAACATCATATGGATGTAAGTTTTTATGACTTGCTCGCCTCCGAGGCACGGTTTAGCATCTTCATTGGAATAGCCCAGGGAAAACTTCCTGAAGAAAGCTGGTTTGCATTGGGACGCTTGCTTACGAATGTAGAAGGCGAAGCGATTCTGCTTTCATGGAGCGGTTCCATGTTTGAGTATCTGATGCCGCTACTTGTTATGCCAACTTATGAAAATACTCTTCTCGATGAGACATATAAGGCAGCCGTGAAATGGCAAATTGACTACGGGAAAAAGGTTGGATTACCCTGGGGAATATCCGAATCCGGTTTCAATATGATTAATGCGAACTCAAATTATCAATACCGTGCATTCGGTGCCCCGGGATTAGGTTTGAAACGCGGTCTTGAAGAAGATAATGTGATTGCTCCTTATGCGACTGCGCTTGCACTTATGGTAGCACCAATAAAAGCCTGTAAAAATTTGCAACTTCTTTCTGAGAATGGATTCGAAGGACTATATGGTCATTACGAAGCCATTGACTATACTTCTTCACGTTTGCAACGTGGACAGACAAGGGCCATTGTTTATTCATTCATGGCTCACCACCAGGCAATGAGCCTTTTGTCACTGGCATATTTACTTCTTGATAAGCCAATGCAAAAACTATTCGAGGCGGAACCGCAGTTTAAAGCAACGCTTTTATTGTTACAGGAAAGAATTCCAAAAGCAACTGCATTTTTTGCGCACACAACAGAGATTTCCGATATCGGATATGTAGAAAGTGGTGTAGAAACCAGAATCATTAATACACCGAAAACTACTTTACCTGCTGTTCAATTATTATCGAATGGAAGGTATCATTTAATGGTAACAAACTCCGGAGCGGGTTATAGTCGTTGGAAAGACCTTAATGTCACACGCTGGCGTGAAGATGGCACGTGTGATAGTGGGGGTATATTTTGTTACATCCGCGATTTGAACGATGATACATATTGGTCAAATACGCATCAGCCAACTCTTAAAAATGGAGAAAAATATGAAGCTGCATTTTCCCAGGGACGTGCGGACTTTCGTTCTACATTCAACCAAATCGAATCGCATACTGTAATTGTCGTCTCTCCTGAAGATGATATTGAGATGCGAAGAATAAACCTGACAAATCGTTCCAACATCCGAAGAACGATTGAGATTACCAGTTACGCAGAGGTCATCATTGCAACCGGTACATCCGAATTAATGCAACCTGCATTCAGCAACCTTTTTGTTCAAACAGAGATTCTTCCACATCAACGTGCAATTATTTGCACCCGAAGACCTCGCTCCGATGAAGAACAACCACCGTGGATGTTTCACCTGATGTCCTTGCAAGGAAAAGAACCGGAAGAAGTCTCGTATGAAACGGACCGAATGGAATTTATTGGTCGGGGAAATACAAGCGTAAATCCAAAAGCGGTTTGCAATCCGGGCCCGCTATCCGGAAATCAAGGCTCAGTCTTAGATCCAATCGTCTCTATCCGATTTAAAATAATTCTTGAACCGGAAGAAACAGTTACGATTGATATGATTATCGGAATGTCCGAGACAAAAGAAGTTTGTCAAAAACTAATTGATAAATACCAGGACAAACATCACAAAGATCGGGTATCCGAACTGGCATGGACCCACAGTCAGGTAATACTCAGGCAAATCAATGCTACGGAAGTCGATGCTCAGTTATATGGACGTCTTGCCGGCTCTATAATATTTGCCAATTCTGCATTTCGAGCGGATTCAACAGTGCTTATAAACAATCACCGCGGGCAATCAGGGCTATGGGGATATTCAATTTCAGGAGACTTACCTATTGTTCTTTTGAAAATGGAAAAACAATCGAACAGGCAGTTGTTAATGCAACTCATGCAAGCTCATTCATACTGGCGGTTAAAAGGGCTCGATGTCGACCTCGTAATTTGGAATGAGGAACATAACATCTACAGGCAGGAATTTCAAAATGAAATTGAAGGACTTGTTCCGGCTGAATTTAAGGATCGCCCGGGAGGAATTTTTGTAAGAGCATCGGATCAGCTATCAAACGAAGACCGAATTTTATTTCAATCGGTGGCTCGAATTAATATTTCTGATGACGGAGGTTTATTGTCTGATCATGTGAAACGCAAGCCACTTGCCAAGGTCGTGATTCCTTACATGACACCGGATCAAACATATAAACCTTCAATTACGCCAATCCCGCCGGTAAAAGATTTGATTTTCTTTAACGGGTTGGGAGGATTTTCTCCCGATGGAACAGAATATATTATCGCTGTTGACGAAAAATTAAAAACTCCCGCTCCATGGGTGAATGTGATTGCGAACCGAAATTTCGGTACGGTAGTCTCAGAAAGCGGATCAGCATATACCTGGATTGAAAATGCGCATGAATTCAGGCTTACGCCATGGCACAATGATCCTGTTTGCGATTCCGGTGGAGAGGCATTTTATTTAAGAGATGAGGAGACTGGGCATTTCTGGTCACCCACATTACTTCCCACTGGTGGCCAGTCCAGGTACAATGTTCGTCATGGATTTGGCTACAGTGTTTTCGAACACATCGAAGACGGAATATATTCTGAGATGTCTGTCTTTGTAGACATTGAATCATCCGTAAAGTTCACAGTATTAAAAATTCGTAATCAATCCGGCAGGGCACGCAAATTATCTGCTACAGGATATACGGAATGGGTACTGGGTACGAACAGAATGAAAACTGCAATGCATGTCCATACTGAAGTAGATCCTGGCAGCGGGGCACTATTTGCAAAAAACCAATATAACACTGAGTATAATGGCAGGGTTGCATTTTTCGATGTTGATCATTTGAATAAATCATTTACCGCTGATCGCATGGAGTTTATTGGTCGCAACGGCACTTTGCAAAATCCGGATGCAATGCTTCGAACAAAACTTTCGGGGAAAATCGGACTCGCATTAGATCCGTGCGCTGCAATTCAGGTTCCATTTGATTTAGCGGACGGTGCAGAATATGAAATAATTTTCAGGTTGGGTGCAGGAAGGAACCAGCGTGAGGCTAACAAACTGGTCTTACAATTCCGTGGAAGTGACACTGCGCGTCATGCATTAGAGAAAGTAAAAAAATATTGGAAACACACACTTGGTGCAATACGTGTGGAAACTCCTGACGAGGCGTTAAATATTATTACCAACGGCTGGCTCACTTATCAAACCCTTTCCTCGAGGCTTTGGGGACGCAGTGGGTATTATCAATCAGGCGGAGCCTTCGGTTTCAGAGATCAGCTTCAGGATGTGGCATCACTTCTACATGCCGAGCCACAACTCGCACGTGAACAGATTTTGCTCTGCTCTTCACGGCAATTTAAAGAAGGAGATGTGCAGCATTGGTGGCACCCGCCATCCGGGCAGGGAGTTCGCACACAATGCTCGGATGATTTCCTTTGGTTACCTTTTATAACTTCTATTTATATTTTGCATACGGGAGATTCAGGAGTACTTGATGAGCGCGCGCCTTTCCTTGAAGGTCGCCTGTTAAATCCAGGAGAAGAATCTTATTACGATGTCCCTATTCAATCGGATAAATCAGCCACACTTTATGAGCATTGTGTACTGGCGATTAAACATGGATTCAGATATGGCAAGCACGGGTTACCGTTAATCGGTACCGGTGACTGGAATGATGGCTTTGATAAAGTTGGAAACCAAGGCAAGGGAGAAAGTGTATGGATGGCTTTTTTTCTATATGGTATTCTCAATCAGTTTTCAGAAATTGCCAGGTTATATAATGACGTTGCATTTGCGGAAGTCTGTCAAAAAGAAGCGCAGAAATTAAAAGAGAACATTGATAAAAATGCATGGGACGGCAAGTGGTATAGGCGCGCATGGTTTGATAATGGAACTCTGCTTGGATCTTCCAAAAATACTGATTGCAAGATTGATTCGATTGCCCAAAGCTGGTCTGTATTATCCGGAGCAGGAAATCATGAGCGGGCAAATTTAGCAATGGAAGCAGCATACAAAAATCTAGTTCAAAAGGATGACCGGATTATTCAATTACTTGAACCACCATTCGACAAATCTGATTTAAACCCGGGATATATAAAGGGATACGTACCCGGCGTAAGAGAGAATGGCGGACAGTACACCCACGCTGCAATATGGATGATCATTGCATTTTGCAAATTGGGTGATAATAAACGCGTATGGGAATTACTCGATATGATAAATCCCGTCAATCATGGAAAAACTTCCAACGACATTGAAATCTATAAAGTGGAGCCCTATGTTTTGGCTGCCGATGTATATGCCCGTGAACCGCATGCAGGTCGCGGTGGATGGACTTGGTACACCGGATCTGCCGGCTGGATGTATCGTCTTATTATAGAGTCATTTCTAGGTTTGCAACAACAAGGTGGTAAACTAAAATTTTCACCATGCGTTCCCCAAGAATGGAAATCCTTTACTATCCATTATCGTTATAGAAGTACGCTTTATCATATTGTTGTTGTTCAGGAAAACAGTGTTGGAGAAATGATGGTCACAGTAGACTCACTTGACGAAAAGACCGGGGATGTAACACTTGTTGACGACGGTGCAGATCACACTGTAGCAATTACAATATTCACTGGCAAGCCCTCTGAGTAATGTGCACAAAGGATTTCTGAGAATCCTGTTTTAATCTGATGAAATATTTACGGCTCTTTCTTTATCTCTTGAAAATATTTATAGATCCTCTTCACCTAATGGGTTTAATAAATTAAGTTTTCATTTTCTAAGAAAGATTCTATTCTGATTATCCTTCACCAAGAAGGTTTTCATCCTACCATTGCATGAATGAAATACAATAATATTTTCTTGTGACTGAGGCATTCATTTAGTTTTGATATATGGATTCCTTCTCCATATTATTTCATTCGCCTTTTTCGTTTAAAGAAGTCGCTGCTGCCTGATCAACAAACCAGGTAACGTCTCCGTGAGAAGGCCTGATCAATTGCGCTGGATATTTAATGGTTTGCCCGGAGGAAGAAAGAACTTTTTCCAGGATTTCAGCTTTCTGCTCTCCTGAAACCAGGAATAAAATATGATGCGCCTGGTTAATCAGTGGCGCTGTCATTGTAACACGAAACATATCTTCTTCCTTCACATATACATCTCTCACACCTTCAGTTTGTTCTTCAAGTATTTTTGTATCCGGAAAAAGAGAAGCTGTATGACCATTTTCTCCAAGGCCAAGAATAATGAGATCGAAACGGGAAATTTCCGGCAGGAAGTAATTCTTTATTTCATTTTCATATTCTTTCGCAGCTGTTTCAGGAGCAAGATTTACGGGAACAGGATGAATATTCGCAACTGGAATGTCAACCTTCTCAAGCAGAAGTGTTTTCGCCCGGTGTGCATTATTACGTTCATCATTTAGTGGTACACAACGCTCGTCTCCCCAATACACATCTGTTTTTTGCCATGGAATTTTTTCGCGGAATGGAGATTTTGATAAAATTGAATATAAATTTTCCGGTGTTTTACCTCCTGAAAGTGAGATCACAAATCTTCCCTTTTCATTTACAGCTTTGTTGGCTATCGTAATAATAAATTCAGCTGTTGCTTTATTTAATGCATCACTATCCGGGAAAATTTTTAACAGGTACGTTGATTGCACTTTCATTTTTGGGAAGAAGGCATTACAATCCAGTTGTGGCCGTCTTTAGCAATGAGTGCCTCTGCGGCTTCCGGACCTTGCATCCCCGCTTCATAATTCGGGAAGTTAACGGATGGATTCGTTTCCCATGCATTGATAACCGGCATGAGGGCGTTCCAGGCTGCTTCTACCTGGTCTGCACGCATGAAAAGTGTTGAATCACCTTCCATGATGTCAAGTATCAAAGTTTCATATGCCTCTGGTGTTCCTGATGTGTACGATTCATCATAATCGAATTCCATGTCAACAGGATAGAGAACCATTTTAAGACCGGGGCGTTTTGCCTGAAACCGGATACGAACGCCCATGCGCGGTTGTATGTTAAGCACAAGTCTGTTCGGTTGCCAATTGCCGGTTGCTTCCGTTGGAAATGATTGATGGGGCACAGGTTTGAATTCAATTGTGATGACGGTAATTGTTTCATTCATCCGTTTACCTGTACGGAGATAAAATGGAACACCCTGCCACCTCCAGTTATCAATAAATAATTTCACAGCAGCAAATGTTTCTTTCGTGGAATTTTTATTTACATCCGGCTCATCCTTGTATCCAACTACCTTTTTACCTTGTATCCACCCTGCTCCGTATTGCCCCCGCACAGCATACTGCTGAACTTCCTGGGGATTAATTTTTCTCAAAGCATTTAGCACATCAACTTTTCGGTTTCTCACTTCATCAGCATTAAAAGAAACAGGAGGTTCCATTGCAATAAGACACAGCAATTGAAACAGGTGATTTTGTATCATATCACGTAAAGCCCCGGCAGTTTCGTAATAATTTCCCCTGTTCTCAACACCCAATTGCTCAGATACAGTTATCTGAACGTTGTCAATGTAGTTACGGTTCCAGGTTGGTTCATACAGCGCGTTCGCAAAGCGAAAAGCAAGAATATTCTGTACGGTTTCCTTTCCAAGATAATGATCAATCCGGTAAATCTGTGACTCATCAAAAATAGTATGAAGCAAATTATTCAGGCGTTTGGCACTTTCAAGATCATGTCCGAATGGTTTTTCGATGACTATGCGACTTTGCAATTTGTTTTTAGCCAGACCTGAACGGCTTACCTGCATTGCAATTTCTTCAAAAGAATTTGGCGGAACAGCCATGTAAAAAATCCGATTCGCAACTACATTCCATTTTTTCTCAAAATCTTTAATCTGTTTTTCTATTCGCGAATATGTTACTGAGGAATTAAACTCTCCTTTTATGTAAGTAAGATATTTCGCAAATTTATTCCATTCCGCTTTTTTTGACTTTCCCTTCCTCGAAAACTTATCTACACCTTGATGCAGACGTTTTCGAAAGGCCTCATCGTTTATTTTGGTGTGCCCGACGCCAATGACTGCAAAATTATCCGGGATCCAGTTTCCCAAATAAAGATTATAAATAGCCGGTATTAATTTTCGCCAGGTTAAATCTCCCGTTGCTCCAAGAATTACAATAATCGTTGGCTTGGTTTCTGTTTCTGAGTTCATTTATTTTTTAACTATGATTCCAATGTGTATGAAACGTTCCTTCCCGATCGATCCGTTCATAGGTATGCGCACCAAAATAATCACGCTGCGCCTGCAACAGATTCGCCGGCAGCCATCCGCTGTGGTAACTGTCGTAATATGCAAGTGATCCCATCATGGCAGGAATGGGAATACCGGTTTCAATGCCTATCTGAATTACGTTACGAATTCCCTTCTTTGAATCAATTAATTTTCGTGAAATTAAATCACTCAAAAGAAGATTAGATAAACCAGGCAGCTGAAGAAATGCTGTACGAATATCTTCCAAAATGGATGCACGGATGATACACCCGCCACGCCAGATGCGTGCTATATTTTCCAGGTTTAAATCGTATTTGTATGCCTTAGATGCGGCGTTTAAAAGTGCCATCCCTTGTGCGTACGTAGTAATCATGGAAAAGTAAAGTGCCTGCTCTAACGAATCAATTAATTCATCTGTACTTCCTTTGAATTTAATTTGTGTCACATGCAGCTTCTGTTGTGCTTCTTCACGCTCCTTTTTATATGCTGATAAATCACGCATGGAAACAGCAACATCAATTACCGGAACAGGAACCTGTAAACTTATTGCATCCTCTGAAGCCCATCCACCCGTGCCTTTCTGATGAGCACTGTCAAGGATTTTGTCAATGAGCCTGTTTTTTGTGAGTTCGTCTTCCTGAATAAAAATATCTGCTGTTATTTCCATGAGAAATGAATGCAGCATTCCATCATTCCATTTTGAAAAAACAGCATGAAGTGCATCGTTGTCCATTCCGCCGGCCACTTTCAACACATGATAAGATTCGGAAATAAGTTGCATCAACCCGTATTCAATACCATTGTGAACCATTTTCACATAATGACCTGCAGAACCCGGCCCGAGCCATGTAACGCAGGGGTCATCGTTCACCTTCGCAGCAATTGCGTTCAGCATCGGAGCCACGCGCTCATAAATATCCCTTGATCCTCCCGGCATAATACTCGGACCAAAACGGGCACCCGATTCACCTCCTGAAATGCCAACTCCCATAAAATGTAAAGTGGATTTTTTAAGTTGTTCAATCCTGGCATTGGTATCCGTGAAATGAGAATTGCCACAATCCATCAACAGGTCATCTGTCGATAATAGTGGCTTCAATTCATTGATCACTTCATCAACAATTTTTCCAGCAGGTACAAGTAGCATGATCACTTTGGGACTCTTCAACACCTTCACAAATTCAATGAGGTTGGATGTCGCAAACACATTTCTGTTCTCTCCTTCCTGTGCAAGCAATTCTACCTGTGAAGTATTTTTATCATATCCTGCAACATGATATCCATGATCGTTCATGTTGAAAACCAGGTTACGACCCATGGTACCCAATCCAATCATTCCAAAATCATATTTTTCATCTTCCATTTACCGGTCGTAAATTAAATTATTTCAGTCCATCTCAAATCCAAATTCGCGCATTTGTCTTTTTGTTTCATCCAATCTTTGGTGATGGATTCCGGGCATACCTAAAGTTCTTGCAACTTCAACAAACATGAGCCGGTCATCTATATACAAAGAATCTTCTGGTGCTGTTTGTGAAATATCGATTGCCATTCGAAATATGTCTGCGTCCGGTTTGCGGAGATGAACAAAGGAAGAAGAAACAAATGCATCAAACAATTCGTGAAGTTTATATTCAGCAATACGGAATTCATTTAATTCTCTTCCTTCATTACTAACTGCAATTATTTTCAGCAGGTATTTCTTTTTTATTGCTTTAAAAAAATCGATCGTCGCCTGGAAGGGAAGAGATTCCTTAAACATGAAAGCAATAAAATCATCCTGTGAAAAGGACCTCTCCTCATAAAAGACAACACGTTTTAAATATTCATTGAGTGAGAGCTTGCCTTCTTCATAGGTATCGAACGTAAGGTGATGCCGTTCATTTAACTCATCGCTGTTAAGGTTGAAATGCGCAACCGCTTTCACACGTGAATCATGCCCCCATCCATTGGTGAGCAATACGCCACCGATGTCAAGAAATAACGCTGATATAGTCTTGCCTTTCATATAAGTTCATGTTGAGCATGCAGCGTGCCTGCATCCTTGACAGATTGAAATAATTTATCGAGCCCGGCATCAATATCCTTTCCCAAATTCATCAGAATTACTTTGCGCCCTTTGTCACTAAGAGACCGAAAATCACCCAATGCCTGCGCCTGGTGTAACGTTTCAAATCCAAATTTTTCTCCTGGAATAATTAAATCTTCCTTCTCATCTCCAATCATTAAAATATATAAACCTGAATCGGGTCCGCCTTTGTGCAATTGTCCGGTAGAGTGAAGATATCTCGGACCTCCGAGTAAAGTGGTAGCTTCTTTTAATTCGTCCCTCATGCTTTGTCGCCATGTTTGTAAAATTCCTGTCCGATGATCGGTCATCAGGAAATAAGGCAGCAAAGCGATATAATTATTTGGTTCTGCCAGTGATGTAAAGCTATTGACCAATTGTCCAATTGAATTGGGATTGCTGTCGCTTACTTTTGTTTTTTTTCCGGCATATATCGTAATATTTTCACTTTTAAAAACAGGCGTTGCTTTTTTAAAGTCACCTTCTTTTTTCCAACCTTGCAAAAGATCATTTGTATTCTTTTTGCTTTCCTCTACATTTGGCTGGTCAAAAGGATTGATGCCGATGATCATTCCTGCAATGGCTGCTGCTATTTCCCACCGGTAGTATTCCGCACCCAATGCAATTTTATCTGCTACTTTTATTCTTACAACAGGATGTCCCGCTTCTTCAAGCGCTTTTATTTTCGTTTCATCCTCCACATTATCGTCTGAAGAAAGGTACATGTGTACAAATACTCTGTCCTTTCCATAAACCCCAGGAGTGCCCGGCACTTCGCCATTAACCGGAATTAATCCCTTTCCTTCTTTGCCCGTACTTTCAGCGAGTAGTTGTTCCACCCAATAGCCAAATGAATGAATCGAAGAGGATAGCACAAAAGTCACCTTATCGCGTCCTGCGCGCTGGCAGATTCCAAGAACGGCACCCAGGCTGATTCCAGGATTTGCTCCTGAAGGAATTCCATTACAACTGATCTCCATTTGCTTCGCACTTAATAAAAAAGCCTTGATATCTATTCCCATCAGTGCCATCGGCACCAGACCAAAATCAGACAGCACCGAATAGCGGCCACCGAGTTGAGAAGGATTGATAAATA
>JBDTTM010000012.1:0-24101 GCA_039930605.1 Bacteroidota bacterium | reverse complement strand
CACTGTCAGGTTGCGTGCTATCTAACTTAAACCGCAAAGCATATTGAAGTTGTCCGTCTGCCTGGATGTCCTTCGTTTCATCAAAGACTCCTGCAGGAAGTGAGCTGAAAAAATCCGTCGCCTGTGTTGAATCTGTGCGCAACAACAATTCAAATGTTTTTCCTTCACCGGCAGTGACTTTAAAGAAAGGATGTATGTTTATTTTATTCAGCATCATTGACGATGAACTGTCAAGTGCAATTGAATTGGCCGTGATCGTCACGTTATAATTAAACGAACCGTTTTCAATTTTCACAGTATCATCTGAAATCTTCTTTTGATATAATGACAATCCTGAAGCAGACAGGTTTCCACTCATCCTGAAAATCGAATTCGAATAATCACTTTCGATCAATGCCACATGGGCTGTGTCAAAGTCGGCAGTCGTGTTGAACAATTCCTTCAGCAATGGAAGCCGCGAATGCCCGGTCATAGGATAAATGACCATGTCGTATTTTCTTTTTTCCTGGTTGAAAGTTCCGGTCATTTTCCATCGCTCATGCTGAATGACATCTTCCAGCTCACCTTCCATCTTTTCAACTGAAGAATAAAATTCCGGTATGCGGAGATTGGTTTGAAATGTATCCGTTTTGAAACTGAGGTTCAGGTCGCACATCACAGCATTCTGCGGGGCGAAGTCAAATACTTTCGCGAAAAAACGATAAAAGAGAGCGGCATAATTCCTTCTATGATCATCAGCCGAAACAGTATCAGATTTTTTGGAAAGGAGAGAGGAGTAATTACAACTGGAATCAGAACAGGTGAGGTGAATAAATCCCCTTTTCATCTCCAGCGATTGCAACCTGATATTCAAAAACAACAGGGAACTAATGGATGGAGCGGCCGACAAAGTATCCATGTGAAACAAGGTATCTCCTCCATAAGGTGCGATGGAAATTTGCTTCATCTCTACTGTTGCCAGACCGCTGAAACCCGATTCTCCAATTGTGAGTTCGAGATGGTAATCCTTATCAAGCTTTTCTGAAATCTTATTGATGACAGTATGCAGGATGTAATTGCGGAAAAGCAAATACAACAGAATAAAAAGCAGTAGACCTGCAATGCTGTATGCAATTATTTTTCGGCCTCTCCTCATTTATTTTGCAACGGCAAGATGGAGAATGAAATGACGCAAAGCAAGTAAGGGATCCCAAAGCATGCTAAAAAAAGCTTCGAAATCTATCAGTTAAGATTTTTGTCACTTTCTTTAAAGGAAAGTAACCAAAGAATCAAGCGTTGCAAGGAAATTTTTTTCAGCTCGTTCCTCGACTGAAAAAAACGCCGAAAAAAAATCTCCTCTTGTAATAATGAAACGATGTTCTCAAACGACCAACATAATTTGTGCTCCGTTCGATTTTTTTCCGGCTATTTCTGTGCAACGCTCTGTTGCTCCTTCGGAGCAATTGGATTAACAGCCGGCAGCTTTCCCGATCATTGTTCCTATAAAAGGATTGATGCAGCGTAATTTTATTCCTGGTAAAATCCGGGGAACGAATTCAACATCTGCTATTTTTTTTTTAACGTTCCTATCGCCATTGTGGTGGAAATTTCATCTCTTTCCAATCAGTAGTTAAATTCATCCATCAATAGTAGTACGTCCACCCGATTGACCCGTATAACTTCTTCGGACTGTACCGGTAATTATTTTTAATTACCCATTCCACCCTTCTTATGTCACTGATATTCTGTCCGGGGTTTCCGTCAACGAGGATCATGTCTGCTTCTCTTCCCACTGCAATACTTCCGTAACTGCCCTGGAGTTTGCAGTCTTTGGCCGCATTCCATGTCGCGGTTTGCAATGTTTTCAATGGTGGAATTCCAGCCTCGATATAGAGTTCCAACTCATGCTCCAATGCAATTGCTTCACCTCCGTCAGTTCCGCTCACAATTAAAATTCCTTCGTCATAGAGTCTCTTCAGCATCTTCAACATGTTTTTGAATGAAGCTGTGTAATTGGACCGCTGTGCTTCAGAACCAAAACCAGATGATACTCTTATATTTTCCCGTTGATCAGCAGGCATCCATCCGATAATCGGTTTGTAAGCTGCGTCTGTATCACCAGGAAAAACCCTGAACATTCCATTGAATACATTCATGGTTGGATCAAGGGTGGTTTTTTTCTGCTTCAGCAATTGAATGAACTCGTTAGCCTCCTTTCCATTCACGTCAATATTCTTTGCATAATCTCCAACCATGGAAAAGCGCCTAGGTGTGCGCGTATCAATTGTATCTCCCAGGAAATTCAGCATCACCATATTCATGTGGGTAATTTCATCATAGCCATCTTTCACTGCCTGTGCTGCCGTCATAAAAGATGGAATATGTCCGGCAACACGCATTCCTTTTGCATGCGCTTCCTCAGCCAGCGGTTTCACCCAGGAAGGCTCGATTGAACTATATAACTTGATCTGGCTGTAACCGTTTTTGGCATATTCATCAACAGCCGAAATTCCTTCATCAAGACTATGAATGATAGCACCTGTTGGTCCCTGGAATGGTCCTGCCTTGTCAATAAATCCACTCAGGTAATTGATATCGGGTCCCAGCATTTGATTTTTTCTCAGCGCGTCCTTCGTAACAAGAATACTATTGCCGTTGCCCATATCACGAATGTGTGTGACGCCTCCGGCCAGATAAAACAACCCTTCTTCCTTCGCATAATGACCGTGCATATCCCAAAGTCCGGGTAATAAAGTCTTTCCATTGCCATCAATAACAGTTGTTGATTCCGGAATTAATATTCCCGCTGTTGAACCAAGTCGTGTTACTTTTCCATCAGTAATTACAACTGTCATGTCGTTCATCATTTTTGCATTTTCTGAATCATAAACCCTTACATGATTTATTGCGAAGATTTCGGGAATTTTTTCAGAGAGCGAAAGCATTTGCTGCGTGTAATAACTTAATGCTTGCTTTTCCTGGATTTCTAGCAATGCAGCATTCAACGATTCATAGCCCTGCTGAATTGTTGAAAACCATTCAGAAACAGATGCAAAAAAATTCATGTCTTTATCAAGCCAGAAAAACACGGGAGGGAAATTTATTCCAAAATAAGTTTCAGCCAGCAAAAGTGATAGCGGTCTGTCCTTTGTTCCCACAACCATTTCATGCAACATTCTAACCTCAAAAGTATCCCCTGCAAAAAGCGGAATTTTATTTCCGGGAAAGGAACTTGCTGCCTTCATCATCAACTCAATAGAACCGGGAGCTTGTGTGCCGGCATAAAATTCATTCTTATAAAGTTTTGCTTTAACATCCTCATTTGTTACAGCCGTAGCTGAATCGCCTTTCACTTCAAAAGAAGCATGGTATGGTTTCTTGAAATAATCGACACCATAAGTTGCCGATTTCAGAATCATTCCTTGGGCATCAGTCTGAATGTCCTCATATAAACTATCTCCCCTGCCCCTGTCATTGTAACTATAGAAGAAATGAATTTCATTGTTTCCTCTCCAGGTTTTTTGAATCCCTGAAATTGCACCTCCTTTCACAACACTGTAATAAGTTGTATCTGGTTTTTGCGCAAACAAATAATTTACAGCGCAGAAATAAAGCGAAACAATAACAATATAAAGCCGTGTTTTCATTTACAGGTGTTTGATAGAAATATATTTCAGCAAGATGGGAAATGGATCGCTCCCGGCAAAACGGCTTTGCTTAAAAATAACTTAAAGTCTTTCAACCAAATATAGAAAAACACGCCCGGATTTTTCAATTGCATCACCGCTATATCCAATAAGTTTCACATTCATTTTTATAGCAGGTGATTCATTTCCCAATAGTTCAGTTTCATTATGGATTGAAAAAAAATAGAATGGAAGATTTCCATTGAGGTTCAGCAAGGCTTCCAGGCCGGCAACATAATCGTAATGGATAATATCCTTCATCTCACTATTCCATATAAGAAATGAAACCGGCCGCTTTAATTCCAGGCAGTAAACAGGTGTGTCAAGGTAGGCAGCAAGGTTGTTGAGACACCAGTAATCAGTAGCAACAAATGCTGATTGGGGAATTTCATTTCGCATTGCAACAACTGTTTCAGCACTGGAAAATTTAGCACGATAGTCTTTAACAACAGCAAAAATACCTGCGGGAACCTGCAACAAAAGCAACAGGATAAAAATATTTTTATTGAAAGGACGATCGCTGAAAAACGAAAACCATGCAGCTACCATAAATCCAACGAAGGCAAAACCGACATACCGTGAAGTGTTGAGTGGAAAAAATAAGGAGAGTAAAAATGTGAGCGAAAGATTGGTGAACAGGATGACAAATGCAGTTTTACTTTTCCTGGCAGCCAGGTAAATTGAAAATAGCAGGAAAATAAAAATCAATACCGAAAGGCCCCTGGAAATCAGTCCGTCATTATCTAGCAAATAATTTGTGTTCCACCAATGCGGATTAGAAATCTCCGGCATCGGCAACATTGATTTCAGGATCACGGTCACAAACAGATACAATCTGGAAACAGACCATTGATCCACCCAGAAGCCAAAGTTCAACTGGCTGTCTGCAGGCGGCAGGATAAAATAAACTGCGGGAAGAAAAACCAACATTCCCGCAATAACCGGGTTGAGAATTCTATGCTTTCCCCGGAATAGTTCATAACAATATCCTGCATGGATACTCATGGCAAGCAACAAACCAAGCAGATGCACATTGGAAAGCAGGAACAATAAAAAATAATAACAATTTGTTTTGTATTTAAACTGCCGCGGATGAATAGCAGCGATGCACAATGCGATGAAGACAGCCGGCATATAATTCCTGGCAAGGACGGCATACTCGAAAACAAAATAATAGCCACACAACACCAAAACTTTTTGAATCTTACTAAACGGAGAAAAGAATAAAATTAAAACAGCTGTGCCTAAACAAAATACTAACTGGACAGCCTTCAGATAAATTAAAGCATGTGAAAACTGTGTAATGGGAAATAGGATCAAATACCACAAAGGCGGATGTCCTTCGTAACGGATGTTCTTAAACAGTTCCGGCAACGTATGACTCCCCTTCACAATATTCCAGGAATGAATTTCGTCTCCCCATAATTCATGATGTTGGATTCCAAAAATGATTAAGGAGCAATAGAGAACAAGTACCACTGAATTAAAAAGTAAATTGTTTTCAGATTTCATACTTGTCATGAAAGAGAAGAAAGTATCATTTGAATGTACGCGAATTCGCTTTCTCCCTGTCAAACCGCACGGCCTCAGCAAGTAGTTTTATGATTGCCGGAATATTAATTTCTTCCGGTGATTTATACACTTTGTAAAAGACCTGCTTATTGGTACCGTGAGTAAGGTAGTTATCTTCGTCATTCAACCTGTTGCCATACCAAAATCCAAGCAGCACACCTTCTTTAATTCCTCCGCGCGGAATAGCAGCAGGCCAGATAATGCAGATGCTTCGCCTGCCATAAAAAAAAGGGACGTTGTATGATATTTTCTCTTTGCAATAAGCAGGAAGATTTTCGCGCGCGACCTGCCGAAGGATGTCCACCATCACGCGCTCACTTTCATGGAGGAGGTCATACAACTGAACAATAGAAGTGACTTTAAGTGGTGTTCCTTGTTTCATCTGTCATTCAATTCATGGAGCGGTGAATTCTGATATACAGATTAATTTCCTCCACTACTTTGTGGTCGCCTTGTTCATCAATCTCCATGTGAGTACTGCTGCAATTGCTCCTGCAACGGGCGCCAATAAGTAGATCCAGACAGTTTGCAAATTACCTGAAACGACAGCGGGTGCCAGGCTCCTGATAGGATTCATGGACGCCCCACTGATGGGTCCTGCAAACATGGCTTCCAGTAAAACGGTTGAGCCAACTGCAAAACCGGCCATGATCCCAACTTCCTTCGAACCCTGCGAAACATGAATGATAACCAGCATCAGGAAATAGGTCAATATAAATTCAAGCACAAAACTTTGCATGACCGGGCCTGAAGGAATTGTAGAGCCCAGGTTCAGGTTGGCTGGAAAAAGAAATTTCAAAACACCCGTTGCTAAAAATGCACCCGCTCCCTGGGCAATGATATATGGCAGGATCAGTCGCTTGTCGAAACGCCTGGCAACGGCAAAAGCCAACGTAACTGCGGGATTGAAATGCGCTCCCGAAGTTTCACCGAATGAGTAAATCATGGCCAACACGATGAGTCCAAAAGTAAAGGCAACGCCAACATGAGATACTGCACCATGTGTTTGCTCATCGATGATCATCGCACCGGTACCACAAAACACAAGCGCAAAAGTGCCAAGAAATTCGGCCATGTATTTTTTATTGAGCATGCAGATTAGCTTAGGTTGTTAAAGCGACCACGATAGTAATCCAGAAAAATGAAATCAGGCCAGAACTCACACTGATCTTAAAGCGTTACTTCTTCATGTTTTAATTCTTTCATCACAGCATCGAGGTTAACCCCAAGTCCTGTCGCAACTGCCATTCCTAATTTAGCATCTGCCCTGAAAAAATGGCACAATTGGCGGTTGATGATCAGGTCTTTTTTCTCCCCGCTTATACCACTCATTGCTCCCACAATATTGGCAACCAGGTTGTGGCGGTCATAATCATTCATCGCTTTGCTGAACAACATTCCCGGTTGTGTGTAGTGGTCGTTATCATTCTCATTGCGGTCGAACCAGTCAGCGATAGTTGAATCGAGATGCATTGTCGGCTCCCTGTAACTTTCATCTACAATAATATCATCAAAACTATTCGGACGATAATTCGGATTCGAGCCGCCGTTCTCTCCAACCTGCATGTGGCCGTCACGCTGGTAATTGGCCACCATATACGGACATTTGTTCACCGGGAGTTGTTCGTAGTTAACACCGAGGCGATAGCGGTGCGCATCAGGATATGAAAGCAGGCGACCCTGCAACATTTTATCCGGAGAATAACCAATGCCATCTACCACATGTGCGGGAGCGAAAGCTGACTGCTCCACATCACGAAAATAATTTTGCGGAACCTGGTTCAATTCAAATTCACCTGCGTCAATGAGCGGAAAATCTGCATGCGGCCAAACCTTCGTGAGGTCGAAAGGATTCCACCGGAAACTTTTCGCCTGCTCATCAGTCATCACCTGAATCTGCATCGCCCATTTCGGAAAATCTTTTTTCTCAATAGCTGTTACAAGATCGCGTTGGGCATGGTCCGGATCATGGCCTTTCATTTCTGTTGCCTCGGCATTGTTGAAATTTTTAATCCCTTGTAATGTTTTAAAATGAAACTTAACAAAGACTTTTTCATTGTCTTTATTGATCATTGAAAATGTATGGCTGCCAAAACCATGCATGTGCCTGAAAGAAGCAGGCGTTCCCCTGTCGCTCATCAGGATCATCACCTGGTGGAGGCTTTCAGGATTCAGACTCCAGAAGTCCCACATCATCGTCGGGCTCTTGCAGTTTGTTTTAGGATCTCTTTTTTGGGTGTGAATGAAATGTGAGAATTTTTTTGGGTCTTTGATAAAGAATACCGGCGTGTTATTACCCACCAGGTCCCAATTGCCGTCTTCCGTATAAAATTTCATTGCAAACCCACGTGGATCTCTTTCGGCATCTGCACTTCCTTTTTCGCCGCCGACAGTAGAGAAGCGGATAAACATTTTTGTTTCCTTACCGATTTTCGAAAATATTTTCGCCTTGGTGTATTTGGTAATGTCATGCGTAACGGTAAATGTTCCGAAAGCACCGGATCCTTTGGCATGAACGACTCTTTCCGGAATCCTTTCTCGGTTAAAGTGCGCCATGTCCTCATGCAGGAAATAATCCTGCAATAAAATTGGACCGCGCGGGCCAACGGTTTGAGAATTATCAAACTCTGTAAAAGGCCTGCCACTCGCCGTGGTTAATTTTTTTTGATCGCTCATAATATTATTTGATTTCTGATTATTTAAGTTTGGGATCCACAAAGCTACAAAATAGGATCAAAAAAAAGAAAGCCGGTAGAAATGATTTGGCTGGAGTCTCAGCTTTAATTTGAAATATAGAACCGGAGCTAAATAGAAGACTTTGTATTATGCATACTCATTCGAGTCGGGCATAAAACAACAGTCACAATTAGTGAATGATTCTAAATAAAATTAAACTGAAAAATTATTTCCCGCCAGCCGTCTTCACAAACTTTGCATGGAAAGTTTTTTCATGAGCACCAATTCTCAGGTGGTAAATCCCCTCAGGTAAAGCAGAAACATCTAAAGTGATTTCCTGATTGCTTCCCATGTTCACCTTTTGCGAAACAAAAACCAACTCACCAAGATAATTGTAAATCGTCATCTCAATGGCTGCTCCCATTGTGAATTGTGAATTATGAATCGTGAATTTTTCACTGACAGGATTTGGATAAATATTAATTCCATCTCCTTCGGAAATGACAGGGTTGAGGCCAGCCACCACACCGAAAATTACTGCTTCCACCTCACATCCGTTATTATCTGTAGCAACAACGTTGTAATTTCCGCTTGCAGGTGCTATGTAATAATACATCGTAGCCCCATTGATAATAATTCCGTTGTAATACCATTGATAAGAAACTGCGCCCTGGTTTGCAGTCAGCGTGTCTCCACTCTGCGCAATTCCCTGCGGCGCCGGATATGGATACACAGTAATATAATTATTCAGTGTAATTGTATCGCTGGTAGTGGAATTGCTTCCGATTAATGAAACCGGATACACTCCGGGACTATTGTAACAGATGTTAGTAGGTGAAACATCGGTACTTGTTGATGGATTTGCCCCCGGGAATGACCATAAATAAGTAAAGCAGTTCAGGGAAAGATTATTGAATTGAGTGCATGTACCGGGACAAATATGATTGGGTGCGCTGAACAAGGCAATAGGATTGATTCCCAGGCACGGTGTAACGGACGGATCAAGGTCTGCAAGCGGATATAGCCTTACGTCATCAACCATGAGTTCCGTACAGTCAGAACAGATGTGCCCCCAATTCGTAAACTTGATTGTATGACTGGTTGAAACTGCCGTGAACTCAACAAGGAAACGGGTTCCGATGTCTGCACTAAAAGGACTTGTTTCCTTGCAGCGAAGTAAGGTATCTCCAAAACCTACGTCCACTCCAAACAATCCACGTTTTGGCCAGGAGGTTCCTTCACCACCGGCCCAGAATTCCAACACATAAGTAGCACCGACGGTTAAACCGGTTACAGTTTGCTCGATTGAAATCCCGGTACTATTGCCATAGGCGGCAGTATTGCTGGGAAATCCGGGAGGAAGGTTGTTTACTGTACATGCAGAATCCGAAACGCAGGAAGTATCATTGGTTATATTCGAACACGGATTGCAATAAAAATTACCGAGGTAAGCACATTGTAATCCTTCCACAACTAATGACAATGAATTATTGGGTGAGTTGTGGGCATAAGTACCACTGCCACCGCCGGTACAGGTCCAGTTGAGTAAGTCGCCGTTATAAGAACCGGAATTCGGACAGAAATAAACCGTCCCTCCCACAGATGTGTTTTCGAAACCGCCATTCTGAATAAAGTTGGTAGATACGTTGTCGCTGATCGAATCATTCTGATCAAAGCATAATATGCATACGACCTGAGCTTTCGAAAAGTAAAATGAGGAAACGGTTAGGAGGGTGAGTAAAATTTTTTTCATATAATATTTAAAATAGTGAGTTGGGTTTGACCCCGTAAAGTTGAAAATTAAATTGACATGGTAAAAATTTATTTCAGGAAGGGTAATAAATGAGAGAAATCCTGTTGTTTGGCTTCCACTTTAAACATTTCTTCGTTGAAAAGAAAATTGAAATTAAGCGTTTCAACGCCTGGTTAAGAATTCGAATCAGTATTTTTGTAAAATACCCGAAAGCAAGTAATGAAGATTCTTTTTCCTGCAGTATTCCTGTTCCTCTTCCTGTTTACGATTCAATCAACCAATGCTGATGAACCAAAGGCAATTCACCAGCAACAGCACCTGGATGCTCTTTCTATTTATAAAAAGAGTGCCGATGACGATGTGGCCAAAAATTTAAACCGCTTTGCGCTGGGTCAGCTGCTCAATTACAATGCAGCGATTGATACAATGTACAAAACGGAAATGGATGACACGATACAGGCATTCAAAATCAACTACGACAGGTCTCACCTTACCCGCAGCAATGCTATAACCTCGCTGAATCAGCAAATCAAAGACCTTACAGAGAAAAAAGAGACTGCCACTTCGGGTTTTAACGGCCTGCTCAGGAAAGCAGGAATTGCCTCCGTGATCTGGCTTGTCATTGTTTTAATTTTGGTTCAAATCCGGTCGAAGGCATTGAAGCGCGTACAGTCAAAACTTGAATTGAGCAAGGGTCAACGGTTAGTGTCAGAGCAGAAAATGGATGCAGGAAAAACACTTTTAAAATTGAGTCATGAAAATTCTTCCCGGTCAGAATCACTCAATACAAAAGCAATTGCCTTGCAGAAAATAGTTTCTGAATCTGCCTTGACTGTTGAGAATGGATTTTCAAAAGAAGAAACTGACAAACTGAAAGTGCAGGTTACTGAACTGGTTCGTACAGCCGGCGTTAATCAAAAAATTGTAACAACAGTGCTTTCCCTGGAAAATGAAGCCGGGGCGGAAAAAGTCAATGCCAACCTGAACCTGCTTTGTGATCAATGCTTTGAGCTCGTTTATAATGGAATGAAATCATCTGATCCGGACTTGAAAATTTTAGTGTCCAAAGACCTTGAAAAAAATCTCCCTCAAATCAAACTTATTCCTGAGGCAGTGGTACAGTTGCTGATTAATGTGCTGATAAATGCATTTCAATCAGTGAAAGCACGACAGGAGAAAAAAGTGAAGGGATATGTTGCCAAGGTTACCATCAGCACACGTGTGCTTCCGCGTTTTCTCCAGGTTCGCATTAATGACAACGGTGAAGGTATGCAGGATGAAATTATTCAACAGGTGAGTGAACTTTATTTCACTTTGAAAACGGATGTCAATGCTTCCGGTTTAGGCATGCACTTCGCAAAAAAGATTGTAAGTGAATTGCACCGCGGAGAACTGAAAATTGAAAGCGAGCCCGGGAACAAGACTGATGTTTACATTAAATTCTTTACCTCCTGAATCCCATGAAAAAGCTTCTATATCTTTTTGTTTTATTATTGATATGCAGGACACTTAATTCAAATGCCCAGGCTCCCGACCTTGACAGGTTAATTGCGAATATTACCGTTCCCGCTCCTCCTGTCGAAGCACTTGACCTGGCTGCAATCCAGCTTCATTACTTTGATTCTATTTCGCCCGGCCAGGAAGAGGAAAAGAAAATGCTGATTGCTTACAAGGCACTGTCTGCGGGTTTTGCAGCGAATGTTCATTACAAGCAGGGTTATAATGTCTTTCAAAAATACCTGGCCCTGAAAGAAAAAATTCTTGCCCGGGAGAAAGCTGAAGAAATTACAAAACTCCAGAACGATTACAGTCAAAAAGACAAAGCTGATGAGGACAAGGTTGTAAGCCTTCAAAATGAAGTATCACAGCTCAACCTGGATACTGAAGGATTCATTTCCAAGAGAAGTGGTTTTAAAAATATTTTTTCGATTGTGATTGTTGTTTTATCCATGTTGTTTGCTGCTTCCCTGTTCCGCTCCGGCATGCGATTAAAAAACCTGAATTCAGAAACGAAGGCGAACCAGGAAAAGCTGGCTGAAAATCACCGGCTGGCTTCACTTGGATACCTGGCAGATGGAATTCCGGGCACCTTTAAAACCAACAATGAGAATGTCATTAAAATGGCTTCTGATGCAGACCAGATAGCGGCAAAAGGAAAAGCGGAAGAACTTCGCAAAGCATTGAACGGGTTGAGTTCAAATGCAAACTAGCATGGCTTGAATGCAGATCATTTGATTTATCCCGCCCGGATCAGGTTATAACTTCCACCACAAATTCCTGTTTTGTCGTTATGCTCCCGATCGGATGTAAAGCACATTCAACTTTTTCTTCCTTCATTAATTTAAGAAAATCATTTTCCACTTCCGGAGAAAGCGCAATGAGCAATCCACCACTTGTCTGCGGATCGCAAAGTGGAATAAATTCCGGTCCACTCACTCCCCTGACTTTTTTCTCGCATGCATTCCAATTTCTATAGGTATTATCCGGAAAAATGAATTGCTGCATATAGGTTTCAATTCCTGGTATGAGGGGAATGTTTTTATAATTCAGTGTTGCAGAGTATTTGCTTCCTTCTGTCATTTCAATGAGGTGACCCAACAATCCAAATCCAGTCACGTCAGTAAGTGCATGAACACCAGGCATGGCACCCAACTTTTCCCCTACCGTGTTAAGCATGGTCATCAATTGAAGTGCAAGTTCAACGTGTGTATTCTCCGCTTTACCTTTCTTCACGGCTGAAGCGATGATACCTGTTCCGATTGGTTTCGTGAGAAAAAGCAAATCTCCCGGCTTCGCCGTATTATTTTTCTTGAGGTGATTCCTGTGCACCAATCCATTTACACTTAGTCCGAAAAATGGTTCAGGTGCATCAATGCTGTGTCCGCCGGCAAGTGGAATGCCTGCTTCCTCACAAATTTTTCTTCCACCTTCAATAATACGTTGTGCAATTTCCGGAGCTATTTTTTCGACAGGGAATCCAAGTATAGCTGTGGCAAGAATCGGTGTTCCGCCCATCGCATAAACATCACTCAGCGCATTGGTAGCGGCAATCCTGCCAAAGTCGAAGGGGTCATTCACGATCGGTGTAAAAAAATCAACCGTACTGATAAGGTATTGATCGCTGTCTTTCAATGCATAAACCGCAGCATCATCCCTGCTTTCATAGCCCACAATGAGTTGAGCAAACTTTTTTTGAGGAATATGCTCTTGTAAAATTTTCTCCAGGACAGCGGGAGCGATCTTGCAACCGCACCCCGATCCGTGACTGAATTCTGTCAGCTTTATTTCTTCCATTCGAATTAAAAATTAAAGTCGTGCGAAGCGGCAATTACTTTATCAGCAATTTTGCCGGTCGTATCTGTTGAATCAACGGCAACTGTTCTGAGCGGATTTTGCCTGGTATCACTTCCGTATTGATAGGCCTTGTCATAATACGCCAGCATTTCCTCCACCCATTTAGTTTGATTCCCTTCCAGCAAAGCCTCAATCGCCTGCGTAGTGCGGAATCCTCCCAAACGCTTACTCAACTTTTTTGTATTCTCCACCAGGTCTTCAACAGGAAACCTTCCATATTCATCCACAATTCTTTTGATGCGCTGCTCCGTACTCATCAACAGTTCAACAACCGGTGAGTTCCTGATGGCATCATATATTTTCTGCGGCAATAAGACCGGACCGATGGTTAAACTTTCATTTTCAAGGAAGAGAATTTTGTCTTTGTCCACATTCATCCACTCCAACGCAAGCATATTCTGAAACATTTCATTCCGTGGCTGTGGAGGCATACCCAAAGCACCAAATGCAGAACCACGGTGTGAAGCAAGAGTCTCCAGGCAGATTACCTGCTCTCCTTTTTTCCTGAGTTCATCGAGTATCTCCGTTTTCCCGCTGCCGGTTTTTCCACCAAGCACTATCACTTTTTTCGGCTCCTGAAGAATTTGAAAAACTTCGTTGCGATAAGCTTTGTATCCGCCTTTGAGTAAAAATGTCTTAAACCCACCCATTCCCAGTACCCAGCTCATAATGCTGCTGCGCATTCCTCCCCGCCAGCAATAAAGCATTACATGCTTTTCTTCAGTCAGTTTTTTTACCTCCCTGATAAAATCCGAAAAATTTTTCCCTACCAGGTCAAAGCCTTTCAGGACAGCGGCATCACGCCCATTACTTTTGTAAGTAATACCAACCTGTTTCCTGTGATCATTATTTAATAATGGAATGTTGACAGCACCGGGAATATGTGCCTGCGCAAATTCTTTTTCACTACGCACATCGAGCAACAATAAATTCTCCTCGGAATGTTTACGAATGAATTCAGATGCGGAAAGAAGATCAGACATGGAGCGGAATCAAGACTATAGAATCAAGTGGCAGGAAATGCAATACACCTAAATTTGGCGATCATTTCTTAAATGGATTTAATTTATTCAATTCATCTTTCGCCTTTTTTTCTGCATCTTTCTTTGCCTTATCCTGCTCTGCTTTCAATTTTGCTTCCGCATCTTTTTTTGCTTTGTCAACTTCTCCCTGTACCTTGGCTTTTTGTTCATTTACTTTTTTCTCAGCCTCTGACTTCAATTTATCCGCTTCTGCTTTCACCTTTGCTTCTGCTTCAGCTTTCTTCTTTTCAAACTCTGCTTTAGCTGCTTCTTTGAGGTTGTCAATGGCTTTGCCTCCCGCGCTACTTAAATCAGTTGAAATTTTCGGATTCGTACAGGTTCCCCCGATTTTTACTGCGATCGGAATGTTGTCGCCGGCACTGATGTTTACACCTTTGCTATTGGCCTGGCTGATGAAATTATTAAGTACACTGTTTGCTGCGCTGCCAAATAATGCCCGCGGAATATTCATGTTCATGGTATAATCCAGCGTCTGGTCAAAACCATTGCTGCCGCTCACAGTAGATTTGATTCCTGCAAGCATGATGTCAAAAGGCTGAACAAATAATCTTCCTTCATTAAAGGTGAAAGAAACATTCACAACAGGAACAGACAATTTCTTCAGCTGGTTCATTTTGAGGACGTCACCGATTTTCTCCAGTGTATTGCTTCCTGAAATAACCACTGTCGAAGTCGTAAGCTTTCCGCCTCCATTCAATGTATTCATCACCAAATTCATTTTGTCATCCATGGCAGACTGCATTTTCAATGCGCACGAAAATTTTCCCTGGCAGGATCTCACGACAGGAGCAATTTTGTCGACCGTAGCAAACGTAGAAGCCGTCTTCTGTAAATCAAAATCGCTGATGTTCATATCCAAGGAAACTGCCGGTGATTTCGGCTGTACACCCGAATAGGTACCATTCACAGTAACCGATCCATCCAGCATATACATTTTAAGGTTGTTGAGGTAAATGGTCTTATTCCGCATGGCAATTTCTCCGGAACAATTCAACATATTCATATTCGTATAAATCAATTGCCCGATTGCAGCATTCAAAGTAAAATCGATGTTGCCTGGAATTTCAGGGGCACTCATCGCTGCCGTATCTCCAGAAGAAGCCGCCTTTTCATCTTCGCTCATCCATTCATTCAGGTCAATTTTTTTAGATGTTAGTTTCAGATTTCCTTTCAGCGTTTCATCCTTCAAAGCATAAGGAATAAAATTCTCCAGTGAACCCGTTGCCTGTAAATCTGTGTTGCCGGCTTTCATGTCGAAGGCAGTGAGCGAAACATTCTTTGTGCTGAATACCATTGCCAATTGGTTTATAAGCAAAGGGGTCTTCATCGCTGCGGAGTTGTAGTTCATTCCGCTGATTCCGATGTTGCCGCTGGCAGAAAATTGATCGTACTTTTGTTGCTTCACATAAGAATATTTTCCCTTCGCAGAAAAGTCAGCCGTGAGAATACCTGTCAGCGTTGTCCCTTTTTCCAGCGGCACAATTTTTCCAATGCTGCCAAAATCAATTTTTCCTTTTAATGATGCATCAAAATCAGGATCACTGATAGGAGTTCGCAAAATCAATTTTGCATCAAACGGATCACCGGCCATTTCAATGTGCATGCGCGAGAGATTAACAAACGTGTGATCCATATTGCCATCCGGATTTTGCACATCAAGTTTTACAAAAACATTTTTCAGATCAGAAGGCAATGATGGATATTTAAGTGCGCCATTGTCGATGTCAAGTTTCAACCCGAAACCAGGCATACTCACTGCATTAAATCTTCCTTTTGCCCAGCCGTCAAACGACATTTTACCACTTGTTTTTGCATTGGAGAAATCCGCTGAATAAACACCCGGAACCAAACTGATGAAATTTTTAAAGTCACTCTGAGCAGCAGAGAATTTCAAATCCATATCAATATTGGTATCAGGCATAGAAACAAATCCGCTGAATCCAAGATCGAGTTCATTGAGCGCAATTTTATTATCCTTGAAAGTGTACCTGGAAGTTTTCATATCCATTTCAAGGTCAGCATCAATTTTCGTTTTTACTTTGTTGAGGTAATCTACACCTCCGTAATTCATGGTAACCCGCTCGCTTTCTGTATGCGTGCTCAGCACAAATAAATCCTGGGTGAAATCGCCCTTCCCTTCATGGTTCATTTCCTCGAGCACCATTCGGAAACCCATCGTGCGGTCATCATAGACGATGTGCGCATGCTTGATTGCATAATAATTCAGGTTCGCCTTGAAAGAAGACGGTTGGCTTGCCTTTTGCGGTTCGGTTGATGGTTTTGCAATGTCCCAGTTTGCTTTTCCATCTTTGTTGACGAGGCAATTGATAACAGAATTTTCCAGGACTATTTTTCTGATCCTGACCTGGTCGCCGCTGATGACACTCATCACATCCACTACAACAAGGAAGTCCTTCGTAAAAATCAGCGTATCTCCTTCAAACGGCTTGGCATTAATCACACTCAAGTTAGAAATTGTAATTGAAAAATTCGGAAAATTTTTGATCAGTGAAAGGCTCACATCTCCGAAATCAACTTTAGCATTGAGTGATTTGTTGGTTTCTTCCTTGATCATCGTCACAATTTTTCCTTTGAACATAAAAGGCAAAGCGATGATGAGGATAAGCAGTAGAAGGAATACGATGCCGAACCATTTGAGAAATTTTTTCATAGAGATAATTTGATTTTATTGGGCCGCAAAGTTACAAATTGCATTTTGATGTTTTGGGCGCATCCCGTCTTTCAGCCGGGTCGGGCTTTCCAGGGCTTCGCTTCGCTTCGGTGCTCCGCACTTTACCCTTCCAATCCCTTGCGCAAATTTGTGTTCATATTTAAAGCTTCTTCGCAAACCAATTCTTTAATCCCGGGTTTGCAATGGCAATATTTACAAGCGTATTAATGAGCCACGGACGGTTGAATGCACGTTGCATGAAAAGATTTTTTTTTAATTCCGGCAACAACTTTTTATAAACGTTTTCATCGTATGTTTTCATGAAATCAGCAATGAAATTATTTTTTTTGAAACAATCCTTTGCCTGTCTTGCAGCATACAAACCACTCAGCATTGCATTCCCGATTCCTTCTCCGGTTAACGGGTCAATTAAAGAGCCGGCATCTCCGCAAAGCATAAAGCGGTTTCCGGAAATTGACCTTTGCTTTCCTCCAAGTGGCAAACCGAATCCTTTGACATCATCGACCAACTCAGCATTTGCAAAACGTTTTGAAAGCGAACCTGACGACTGAATAATTTGCTTAATAGAAATCTTAAGGTCAATTCTCCTTTCTTTAATATCTGAACTCAACATTCCAAATCCTACGTTGCATAAACCATCGTTGAGCGGAAAAATCCAGAAGTAACCCGGCAAAAATCCCTTGACCAAATGTATTTCCAGCATCTCACTTTGCGACGTCCCTTCCACATTTTTATAATAGGCACGCACGGCACCTGAATAATGACGGTGGTCCACTTTAAAGTTGGCAAGTTTTTTTGCAACGATGGAATGCGCACCATCACAGCCAATCACAAGAGCAGTTGAAATATTTCTGCAGCCCGATAAAGCGATTTGCACAACATTGGAATCTGAGGTGATGTCCCTTATCTCCGAAGAAATCATTTCCAGGTTTTCCTGCCCAATCGTTTTATTGTACAGCCAGGAATCAAAATCCAGCCTTCGGGAAACATATCCGGGGTTCACAAAATTCACTTCAATGGTTTTTCCATTGGGCGAAAACAACTTCCATCCTGATGATTTATTTTTTGAAGGATAGTTGTCCAGGTCTTGCAAAAGGTCAGGGTCAATTTCCTTCAGCACCTTTTTGACTCTGCCTCCGATTGCATCGCCACAGATCTTATCCCGGGGAAAGGTTGATTTATCAATCAAAGCAATCTTCAATCCCGAATCCTTTAATGCCAGCGCGCATGCAGAACCCGCCGGGCCCGCACCTGCAATTGCTATGTCGAAAACATCTCTGTTCACCAAATAAGAGTTAACTGATAACTGGTAACTAATTTCTAATTTCGGCTGCGAAAATAAGATAAGCTTTGAGCATACTGGTAAAAAATATCAAGTCATTAGTCGGTATTGATGACGGCAACAGGAAAAAAGTGAGTGGCATGGAAATGTCGCGTCTTAAATCTATTGAAGATGCGTATTTAATTTTGAAAAATGATTGCATTCATTCCTTTGGTTTGATGAAGGATTTAAAAATGGACTCGCTTTCCATCGACAAAGAAATTGATGCAACCGGCAAATTCGTGCTTCCATCTTTCTGCGACTCACATACACATCTTGTTTTCGCGGCTTCGCGTGAGCAGGAGTTTGTGGACAGGATCAACGGACTCAGTTACCAGCAAGTGGCAGAGCGAGGCGGCGGCATCCTCAACTCAGCAAAAAAATTAAGGGAAGCATCAGAAGAAGAACTATTTGAATCCACCTGGAAGCGCTTAGGTGAAATCATGATGCTGGGAACCGGAGCCGTAGAAATAAAAAGTGGTTACGGTTTGAATACGGAGAGCGAACTGAAAATGCTCCGTGTAATCAAAAGATTAAAAGAAAAGCATCCGCTCACCATCAAGTCAACCTTGCTCGGTGCGCACGCGATTCCTGTAGAATTTAAAAACGATAAAGCAGGATACATCAATCTCATCATTGATGAAATGATGCCGCGTATTGCCGCTGAAAAACTCGCTGACTATTGTGATGTGTTTTGTGAGCATGGCTATTTCACAAAGGATGAAACGAAGAAAATTCTTGATGTAGGTCAGCGATACGGAATGAAACCGAAGGTACATGCCGAGCAACTTAGCAACAGTGGCGGTATACAGGCCGGTGTCGAATGCAATGCCATCAGCGTGGATCACCTTGAATATTGCAGCGATAATGACATTTCTGCTTTGAAAAATTCAGCCACCATGCCCACGATCCTTCCGGGCGCACAATATTTTTTACAGTTGCAACATCCGCCGGTAAGAAAAATGATTGATGCAGGCTTACCGGTTGCTATTGCCAGCGACTACAATCCCGGTTCCTCACCTTCAGGAAACATGATGCAAATGGTTTCGTTGGCTTGCATACAATATAAAATGACACCGGAAGAAGCTTTCAATGCAACGACATTGAACTCCGCGTATGCAATGGAAGTAAGCGATACGCATGGAAGCATAGCCATTGGCAAAAAAGCAAATGTATTGATCACCAAAGAAATTCCTTCGCTGGCATATTTGCCTTATTCTTTTGGCAGCAACTTGATTGAAACAATAATATTAAATGGAGAAATAATAAATGCTCAATGAAACTGTAGTTGATGTTTGCAGTAAACTTGACGCTTTAGGTATCGGGTATATGATGTCAGGAAGCCTGGCAATGAGCGTATATGTGCCGAGTAGAAACTCCTGGGATGTGGACTTTGTAATTAACCTAAAAGAGGAAGATGTACCAACCTTTATTAGACAATTCTCTGAAAAGTATTTCATTCAACCTAAAACTGTACTGGAGGAAGTAAAGAGAACCGGAATGTTTAATATCATAGACCGGAACAACGCCTTTAAAGTTGACTTTATGATACTAAAAAATACAGAATACAGGCAGCATGAATTCAAAAGAAAACGAAGGGTAAATTACCGGCAAACTGAATTTTGGGTTTTTGCCATTGAAGATTTGATTATCTCAAAATTAATCTGGATACAGCATCTCGAAAGCGATATGCAAAAACGGGATATTTCTTCCTTGCTCCAATACAAGAATGTTGATTTTAATTATTTGAAAGAATGGATAACAAAGCTGCAACTCAATACTTACAATCTATTGTAAGAGATACACCGATTGAATTATTACACCTTCAACAGGAGATTTGGGAAGGAAAAACTGATGAGGAAAGATTACATCTTACCTTTGAGCATATTGATGCCAGCAGGGCAATTTTCGAAAACAATATCCGCATTCAAAATCCAGGTTGGAGCGAAGAAAAAATCAGAACTGTGTTATTCACTGAATTGTATTCTTCTTTCTATTCAGAATCGGAAATTGATCAAATCACAAATTCAATAGCAAATTACCATCGGAATAAATAACAATATATGAACCAGCTCATCGAATGCGTCCCCAATTTCAGCGAAGGCAACGACCTCTATATTATCAAACAGATCACCGACCAGATAGAAGCCGTGGAAGGTGTAAAGCTGCTGAACGTTGATCCCGGAAAAGCTACCAACAGAACCGTAGTAACTTTTGTAGGCGCCCCGCAACCCGTTATTGAAGCGGCTTTCCGTGCCATCAAGAAAGCGTCTGAGCTGATTGACATGAGTAAACACAAAGGCGAACATCCCCGTATGGGTGCAACTGATGTATGTCCGCTCATTCCCATTGCAGACATCAGCATGGAGGAAACAGCTGCATTTGCACAAAAGCTTGCTGAACGCGTGGGTAATGAATTAAAAATACCTGCATACTTATATGAAGCTGCACAAAAAAATCCTGCAAGGAAAAATCTTTCCATCATTCGTGCCGGTGAGTACGAAGGTTTTTTCAAGAAGATCAAATTGCCTGAATGGAAACCTGATTTCGGTCCGGCTGAATATCCCGCAAAGAGTGGAGCAACAGTAATCGGAGCAAGGGATTTCCTGGTTGCATACAATGTAAACCTCAACACAACATCTGTGCGCAGGGCAAATTCCGTAGCTTTTGACGTTCGTGAGAATGGTAGAAAAATAAAAAATGAAAAGGGCGAAGAAATTGTTCAGCCGGGTGCATGCAAATCAGTAAAAGCGATCGGTTGGTATATTGAAGAATATGGCATTGCCCAGGTGAGTATGAATCTGACCAACATAAACATCACACCGCTTCACATTGCATTTGATGAATGTGTGAAAAGTGCCCAAGCCCGTGGCATGCGCGTCACCGGTTCAGAACTGGTCGGATTGATCCCGCTGAAGTCATTGACAGATGCCGGAAAGTACTTTTTGGAAAAGCAAAAACGCTCTACCGGTGTCAGCGTGGGTGAACTGATCAGGATTGCGGTGAAGTCATTAGGGTTGGACGAACTTACACCTTTCAAACCTGAAGAAAGGATCATAGAGTACAAGTTGAAAGACAATGAAGCATTCCGTCTTATCAATATGAACCTGCGTGCCTTCGCTGATGAAACTGCCAGTGAAAGTCCTGCGCCGGGAGGAGGAAGCATTGCAGCATACATCGGTGCGTTGGGCGTTTCATTGGGGACCATGGTTGCCAACCTTTCATCTCATAAACCCGGTTGGGATGAACGCTGGGAAGAATTTTCAAAGTGGGCGGAAAAAGGTCAGCTCCTCAAAGACCAGTTACTCATGATGGTAGATGAGGATACGCGCGCTTTCAATAAAATCATGAATGCATTCGGTTTGCCCAAGTCCAGCGAAAATGAAAAGAAGACAAGGGCAGTAGCAATCCAGTCAGCAACAAAATATGCCACTGAAGTTCCTTTTAAAGTGATGGAACTCTGCCTTTCTTCTTTTGAGGTGATTGCTGCTATGGCGGAAAACGGAAATCCGAATTCAGTCAGCGATGCTGGCGTGGGTGCATTATGTGCACGCAGTGGCGTGATGGGTGCTTTTCTGAACGTGAAGATCAATGCGTCAGGATTAAAAGATAAAAATTTTGTTGAAAACATTTTAGCGCGCGGACAGGAAATACAGGACAAGGCAAGTAAGTTTGAACAAAACATCCTGGAGGTCGTGGATAGGAAGATTACTGGATAAATTTTTCCAGTAGAACGATCGCGTCACGGGATGAGTCCGGTTTCCTGAATGCTCAGCAGAAAAGCAACACGCTTTATTTTTTCATTTCCAATCCAATTGCTGGTTCTTCTCATCAAGAAGAATCACATGCTGCTGCTATACTGGTCCCTACTGTTTTACATGGTGCTCGGAGACCTGAAATCACGTTTCGGCACACCATATTTATTCCTCGATCCTGAATACATGGGTCACGTCGGTCTCCGGTCTTTTTTCATCATGGGTTTTACCACCGGCAGCTTTATTATGGTATTTAATATGAGCAGCTATATCATCAATGGTTTCCGGTTCCCGTTTATTGCAACGCTGAGCAGGCCGTTCATGAAATACTGCATCAACAATTTCATTCTTCCTGTATTGTTTGTGGTGGTATACCTCTCCCGCCTCATCTACTTCCAGGTTTATTATGAGTTCAAGGGAATCGGGAACATCCTTGTAAACTCGTTCGGGTTTCTGCTCGGGCTCAGCGTGATCATCCTCGTTACCCTCACCTATTTTTTTAGAACAAACCAGGATATCATCCGGATGTTTGGCATGGAAGCGAGCGATGAAAATCCCAACAATCCGTTTGCAGAACACCTGGTAACTGAAAAAGACGGCCGTAAATTCCTCTTGCGGTTTTCAATCAAAGGTAGAAAGCTGTGGCGCGTGGATACCTACCTTTCTTCTTTTTCAAAAGTGATGCTGGTGCGAAAGACTGATCATTATCAGCCGGAAATGATTGAAAAAATATTCAAACAAAACCATCTAAATGCAGCTGTAATTGAGATCATCGTTTTCGTCTCGTTTATCATTCTCGGACTATTTAAAGATTACACCTTTTTCCAGATTCCTGCAGGCGCAAGCGTGATCCTCATTTTCGCCATGTTCATCATGATCAGCAGCGCATTCCGTTTCTGGATACGCACATGGAGTACGATCGCATTTTTCTTGCTGATACTCCTCATCAACTACATTTCGCGCTCCGGCTTTTTCTATCCTGAAAATAAAGCCTATGGAATGCAGTATGACACCAAGGCCGACTATTCCATTCACAGTCTGAATGCCCTTACAAGCGATGCTTTGATGAAACATGACATGGAGGAAAATATTGCACTCCTTGAAAGATGGAAAAGTAAATTTCACGACAAGCCAAAGCTTATTCTCATCAACGTAAGCGGTGGAGGATTGCGCGCATCTGTCTGGGCTTTCCGGGTTATGCAAATGGCTGACTCACTCACTTCAAATTGTTTCATAGAATCCTCGCATCTCATTGCAGGTGCTTCCGGAGGAATGATTGGCGCCGCTTACTACCGCGAACTTTACCTGAGACACAGGCTCGGACTGCTTGGTAAATTTCGTGACGATGCACACCTGAATAACATCGGTAAAGATTTACTGAACCCGATCATCTTCAGTATTACTGTCAGCGATTTGTTCTTCAACTTTCAGAAATTCAAAGAAGGCAATGAACGCCATTCCAAGGACCGCGCCTATGTTTTTGAAAAGCAATTGAACAGGAACGTTGACAATGTCTTTGACAAGCGTCTGAAAGATTATGAAAGTGCTGAATCCGGTGCCATCATTCCCATGATGATTTTTACGCCTACGATTGTAAATGATGGCCGCAGGTTATTGGTTTCTCCACACGATATTTCTTTCCTTTCCCATGACCCGCAGAAGCCGAACTTCAATTATGTTCCGGCAGTTGATGGTGTGGAATTCCGCAGACTTTTCAAGAACCAGCACGCAGATGATTTAAAATTCTCCAGCCTGATCCGCATGAGCGCTACCTTTCCATATATCTTACCTGCAGTATCGATGCCCAGCATGCCTACCATTCAAATCATGGATGCCGGTATGCGGGACAATACAGGTTTGAAAACAACTCTGCGTTATTTATATGTTTTCAGGAAATGGATAGAAGAAAATACCAGTGGTGTGATTGTAGTTGACGTCCGCGATTCGCATAAAATACGTCCGGTTGAACCGGCACCCCAGAAATCAATTCTTGAAAATTTGGTCACACCGCTCGGAAATATTTATGGCAACCTGCTCACCATCCAGGATTATACAATGGATGAGTCCTACTACTATGCGAAGGGCTGGTTCAATGGCAAGCTTGATTTCATTACTTTTGAATTGCCGACAAGGGAACAGGAAATTTCACTGAGCTGGCATCTGACAACGCGCGAAAAAAATTCCATCTATCACACCGTTGACCTCGACAGCAACAAAGTTGCCTTTAAACAATTGACGGATGCCTTGAAAGAAAACAGGCTGATGAATCC
>JBDTTM010000011.1:0-25052 GCA_039930605.1 Bacteroidota bacterium | reverse complement strand
GCAAAGATAATAAATATTTCTTAATATGATACTATTTTATGTCCTTATTAATAATATTGAATTATCAAAAAGAAACCACCAGGCGGGCATTTGGCTATTCACATGGATCCATAACAGGAAGGCAGTAAATTTTTACCTGCAGACAGGATTTACAATTATCGGAAGCCATGAATTTAAGGTTACTGAAACACGGTACAATCCAAACCATCAAATGTATTTTAATCTAAAACAGGATGCAACGTAGTGAATCTGATTATCAGGTCAGGCAGAAATAAAATGCATAATTACAAATGATAAAATCCATTTTTATTGCGGCTCTTTACTACACTATTCTTTCCCTATTTACCTCTTGCAATGGACAAATCAATTCTCAGGTAAGCAGCGGCATTTTAAACAATAATAATTCCGATATAACCATTGGCGAAACTGTGGAAGGCTTGAGTGAAGCTATCATGGTTGTTTACGAGGACAAAAAAAATAATTTTTGGTTTGGAAGCAGCGGTCAAGGTGCATTTAGGTTTGACGGGAAGAATCTTCTTCAGTTCACAATGAAACACGGATTGGTTGGCAACGAAATCCTGGGTATACAGGAAGATACTGTTGGCAACATTTACTTCGACACACAAGATGGGGTAAGCAAATTTGATGGGCAAACATTCCGCACATTAACAATAGGCGATTCTGCCGATAGTGAATGGAAATTGGAGCCCGGTGACCTGTGGTTCAAAGGCAATTGGAATAACAATGGACCGTATCGTTACGATGGAAAATATTTACATCACCTAGAATTCCCATACAATAAACGCGCAGATGAATTGCATGCGAATTTTCCTAATATGAATTGGAGCCCGTATGGAATCTATTCATTGTATACAGACAGCAAAGGGAATACCTGGTTCGGCACATCTAATTTAGGTATCTATCGCTACGATGGTAAATCCTTAAAATGGATGTATGAAAAACATTTGACTGATAAAGAGAAAACAGGCGGTTCTTTTGGGATTCGTTCGATTCTTGAAGATAAGGATGGCAAATTTTGGTTTTGCAATACAAGCTATCGCTACAACATCCTTCCTGGCAATAGATCAGAACAAGGTCAAACCATGCTCAATTACAATCGTGAAAAAGGAATTGAGAATATTAAAAATCCTGATGGAACTGACATGGTTTACTTCCTGTCAGCCGTCCAGGATCACAATGGAAATATGTGGATGGCAACCTATAGTGATGGTGTATGGTGCTATGATGGGAAGAAAATGAATCACTACATGGTAACAAACGGCTCTAAAGAAGTAAAGTTATTTTCCATCTATAAAGATAACCAGGACAACATATGGCTCGGCACACATGAAGCCGGTGCATTTAAATTTAATGGCAAGGCATTCGAAAAATTCAAATACTGAATAGAGAAAGTAGTTGGAGATCCGGGCCGGGTTGAAAAAGGGAGGGCTGGTATTTCTAATTAAAGAACTAAAATTAAAATAATAGGCAGGGAAACAACCATTATCAATATGCTGATTTTACTATTGAAAATATTTGTTGCCAACTAAATTGATTTCAGTTGATCCATGATTCACGATATTGATAATTATTACCTGGGCAAAGAAGGACCAAACAGAAGTTGTTTGCTTGCATTGCGAAGCATAATTCTCCAACAGGATGTAAATATTATTGAAACGCGGAAGTACGGAATGCCATGTTTCTGCTACAAAAATAAAATGTTCTGCTATTTATGGACAGACAAAAAAACAGGTGAGCCTTACATTCTCATGGTAGAAGGCAAACACCTTGTTCATCCAAAATTAGAAACAGGCGAACGCTCCAGGATGAAGATTCTCCGGGTGAATGCTGCTAAAGATTTGCCCGTAAAAACAATCGTGGCTATTCTGCAAAAAGCACTGGACTTATACCGGCAGGGTGTAATCAAATCCGCAAGCCGGGTCGTGTAGAATTCCAAAACCATTTTCCAGGCAGATTGCTGTCTGCTATGTAGGAAAAATAATGTAAATAATATTTGCGTAGCTAAATAACTACATATATATTCGTAGTCAAATAGCTACGCAATGAATTTAAGAAGAGATGTTTTCCAGGCAATTGCAGATCCGACAAGAAGAACTATTCTGTTACTGGTGGCTTCACAAACCATGACGGCAGGTGCTATTGCATCCAACTTTGATACGGCAAGGCCAACAGTTTCAAAGCATTTACAAATACTTACGGAGTGTGAATTGCTCAAACAGGAACAAACAGGCAGGGAAATACACTACCACATCAATGCAAAAAAAATGAAAGAAGTAGCCGATTTTATTGCGCCCTTCCGCAAAATGTGGGATGACCGTTTCAACAGGTTAGAATCAGTCATGAAAATATACAAAAAAAAATAAAATGGAACTAAAAACAAAAATTCATGCCGAAGATGGCAAACAGGAACTGGTTATCACAAGGGAATTTGAATTGCCTTTGGAATTGCTTTTTAAAGCTTACGAAGAACCTGAAATTGTAGAACAATGGATGGGAACGAAGGTCCTTAAACTCGAAAACAGGAAGCATGGAAGCTACCAATTTGAAACCACTGATCCGAAAGGGAATAAGCACTTTTTCAATGGTACAATCCATGAATTTATTCCTGAAAATAAAATCATCCGGACATTTGAAATGGAGAACACACCCTTCGGAGTTCAACTGGAATTTCTCGAATTTGAAAAACTCACTGATGAGACAAGCAAGCTAACCATACATGTCATATATAAATCAGTGGCTGTGAGAGATCAAATTCTCCAATTGCCATTTGCACAAGGCATCAACATGGCTCATAACCGCATACAGGAGATCCTAAAAAAATAAAATGACATTTCATGAAAAAAAGAAGCAAAATTATTTATTGGATTGCAACCATCTGGCTTGCATTGGGATTGCTTTCCACGGGGGCCGTACAACTTTTCAAAGGAAAGGAAGGTGCCGGAGGATTGGATAGTGTTACCCAACTGGGTTACCCTGCTTACATCCTTACGCTATTAGGTGTATTGAAAATGCTCGCCGTAATTGTATTACTGATTCCCAAATTTCCGCTCCTGAAAGAATGGACCTATGCAGGTGTTTGCTTTATGATGACAGGTGCAATATTTTCGCATATTGCATCTGGCAATTCATTCCCGGAAATATTACCATCGTTGTTAATTCTTATTCTTGCAGTAATATCTTGGTATTTCAGACCAATCGACAGAAAAATTATTTCAATTAAATAAATTCTTACAGATGAATCCTAAAGTTGATTGGTATTTTAAAAAAGCCGGAAGGTGGCAGGAGGAAATCAAGAAGTTGAGAACGATCATTCTTGATTGTGACCTTTTGGAAGAATTAAAATGGGGTTGTCCCTGCTACCAGTTTGAGAAAAAGAATATCGTTCTCGTACATGTCTTCAAAGAATATTGCGCCCTCTTATTTTTCAAAGGTGCTTTGCTGAAAGATCCCAAAGGCATCCTGATTCAGCAAACGGAGAATGTACAGGCAGCGCGGCAAATTCGATTCACAAACCTTCGTGAAATAACGAAGCTGGAAAAAGACCTGAAAGCATATATATACCAGGCCGTTAAATTGGAGGAAGCCGGCGTAAAAGTCCCGCTTAAAAAGACGAAGGAGTTTAAAATGCCTGAAGAGTTTAAAATTAAACTGGACAAAAGTGCTTCTTTAAAAAAAGCATTCGAGTCCTTAACTCCCGGAAGGCAGAGAGGCTACCTGCTATATTTTTCTGCTGCCAAACAAGCAAAGACACGAGAAAGCAGAATTGAAAAATTTGCACCGCAAATTCTAAAGGGAAAGGGACTTGATGATTAATATTTTGAAACAATGACTGAAACAAGAATTGATTTTTCAGAATTGATCAGCCGTTTTGAAAATGCTGTTCAAACAGATTTTAAGTTTGAATTATTAGAGTTTCATTATGTACCATATTCCTTCGGTTCGGGAATGAAAGCATACCGGATCAATGGAAGGGCTGTAAAACTGGTCTACGATGGGAGGGATTATCTTGCAACGCTATATATCTCTGAAAAGCACATCACGTACTCTCGAGCTGAATGGACGGAAATATTCTCAGGCACTGCTTCTGGCTTATTGGCTGAAGGTATTCCTGGACTTAAAATTTATTTAGTTTGACTGGAAATGAAAACGGTTGAATGTTTCCGGATTTAACCAATTTTAGAAATTCTTTCCGAAAAAATAACAGGTCATTTCTATGAGTAAACATTCTAATCCTCCATCCTGGTGGGGAGCTCCCAAAAAATTCAATCCGAATTTTGAAGAAAGAAAAATAAGCTGGCTTGAATTATTTTTTGACCTGGTATATGTGATTGCCATTTCGAGAATCACGCACATGCTTTGTGGTGATTTAAGCATAGCAAACTTTCTATGGTATTGCAGTTTATTTGCCCTCATCTTTTGGGGATGGCTGAATGGCAGTCTTTACCACGACATACATGGGAACGTTGGCCTAAGAACACGTTTGATGACGCTTTGGCAAATGGTGATCATCTCCGCCCTCTCTGTCACACTCGATCACAGCCACGATGCATTTTCGGAAAGCACGACAATCATTTTAATGTTGATGCAGATTTTTATTACCTACCTCTGGTGGAGTGTTGGTTTCTACGACAGGGAACACAGGAAATACAACGTGCCCTATACCATCTTATTCCTGCTTTCATTTGGAGTGTTGGGATTGAACTTTGTACTCCCGCATGAATATCGCCCGTTGCTAATCATTGCTATTCTCATTTTCAACTACAGTCCACCGTTTATTACCAGCAGGATACTGAACAGAAATTCCCTCGGTCTGTCACTTTCATCAAGCATGACGGAACGGCTTGGACTCTTTACAATTATTGTTTTCGGAGAAGTGGTACTTGGTGTAGTGAACGGTGTGAGTGGAATTGCTGAACCAGGCTTTAATTCCATATTGGTATTTCTGATTGCACTCGCAATTGTATTTGCACTCTGGTGGATCTTTTTTACACTCATCTCCAACAGAAATGCAAAGCCAGGATTTGTAAGGGCAACCGTGCTTGAGATACTTTATTTTCCAATCTTGATTTCACTTGGATTGATTGCAGCATCCTTTACACTGATGTTTAATTCAGTGGAAGTTCAGCGGTATTACAGTATCACCTGTCTCCCACTTGCTTTATTTCCTGCCTCTATTTCAATCATGATGGGCATGCTGATTTATCCCGGTGAAATAGAATCCATTTATAAAAAAGTACGGGCGTCACTATTCATAACTTCATTGGTTTTTATCGCTTTTGCCCCGCTTGCAATGCAATTGGAAACAACGTACTTCCTGTTCATTGTCCTCATCATACTTATTTCTGAAATTGCATATTTAAATTCTCTTTATTACCGCAATATTTCAGAACCAAGGGAAGCGGAATGAATTTAATTAATGTCACAAAATAAATTAATGCGCTATGGCAACCGGCAACAAAAAATCGATTTCAACTGATCAGCGAAAAGAATTATTCAGCATTCTAAAAACACGTTTTGAACTAAACATGATTCGACACAAAGGCCTTGAATGGACTAAAGTTCAGTCTAAGCTTGAACAAAATCCTGAAAAAATATGGTCGCTCAGAGAAATGGAAAGAACTGGGGGTGAACCGGATGTTGTTACTTATGACAAAAAAAAGGACGAATACACTTTTTATGACTGCTCACTTGAAAGTCCAAAAGAACGCAGAAGCATTTGCTATGATGGCGATGCATTGGCTTCTCGTAAAGAACACAAACCCAAAAACAGTGCTGTTGATATGGCAATTGACATGGGCATTGAACCCTTATCAGAGGAACAATACAGGGATTTACAGAATCTTGGAAAGTTTGATTCGAAAACATCAAGCTGGATAAAAACGCCTGCTGAAATCAGGGAACTGGGTGGTGCCCTTTTTATGGATCGCAGATATGATACTGTATTTTTATATCACAATGGTGCAGAATCATATTATGCTGCCAGGGGGTTCCGAGGCTCAATAAGAATATGAATTTTAGATTAATATCCATTCTTCATTACAATAAAGGGTAATTGAATCTGCTTACTTTTTAAATTTGTGAAAATCTACGCATGAAAAAGCAAATTGATAAATCAAAAGGTCCGGGAGTTTACATTCCTCCTCCCCTATTTTACGTATTAACTTTCATTGCTGCAATATTTATTCAAAAAAGAATTCCCCTTGACGACAGTTTTTTTCATTTAAATCTCGTAAAAATTGCCGGCGTCATTTTGTTGATCGTCTCAATTTTTTTTCTGGTAAGAAGCCTGAGACAATTCTTCCTAACCAAAAATACCTTGATATTAATTAAGCCTGCGACATCTCTTCAGACAACAGGGATTTATGGAATTACAAGAAACCCAATGTATGTAGGGCTTGGAATAGTTTATTTAGGGATCACGGCTTTTATCGGGAATTGGTGGAATATTATATTCTTTCCTTTTCTCATATTAATTATCCAGGAATACATTATTAAACGCGAAGAAAATTACCTGGAAATAGAATTCAGAGAGCAATATGAAGCGTATAAAAAGAAAGTTAGAAGGTGGCTATAACCGGCTAATACTTTTCAATCTACATTTACTGCATGTTTGCGGGTTATCGGTTATTTTGCAGCAGTATGACTCAACCCAAAACTCTGAATGAAAATTTTTGCAGAAACCGAAAGGCTTATTCTAAGAGAGATTCTTCCCATAGATGCAGAACCATTTTTTGAAATGGATTCTGATCCGGAAGTGCATAAATTCCTCGGCACTAAACCGGTGTCTGGCATTGAAGAAATAATTAATGTTATCCGGTTCGTACAGCAACAATACATTGAAAATGGCATCGGGCGCTGGGCTATTATCGAAAAATCTTCGGGTCAATTCATGGGATGGACAGGGTTAAAACTCATGAAAAAATATTTCAATAATCAAATCAACTTCCATGACCTTGGCTATAGGCTTCTGCAAAAGCACTGGGGAAAAGGATACGCTACAGAGTCGGCAAATGCGTCACTTCAATATGCATTTGAGCAAATGAAACTCAAGGAAGTTATCGGGATGGTCAATGTCACCAATACCAAATCAAATAGAGTATTAGAGAAATGTGGAATGAAACATGTAGAATCTTTTTCGAGAGAAGGAGTACCTCATCACTGGTTAAAAATTACCCAAGACGATTGGCTTCAATTACGTAACACAGTTAACTAGTAACTTTTACCGCCAAAGTATTTTTATTTTACCTCACTGATAAAATTTATGACCGCTTCTTTTATCTGCTCTCTGACCTTTAACGTAGCAGAAAGCTTTTCTTCTGGAGTTCCGGTGAATGAAGATGGATCCTCAAAGTTCCAGTGTATTTTTTTATGCATACCCGGAAATACTGGACAGCGTGCGGCATTCCCTTCGTCACAAACGGTAATTACATAATCGAAGCTTCGCCCCGTTTTGTGAAGATCAAAAACACTTTTTGTTTTGTTGCCTGAAATATCAATTCCGTCATTCTTCATTGCTTCAACAGCAAAAGGATTCAGCGTGCCTGTTTCAATACCGGCACTTTCTACATTGAACTTTCCTGCGCCGTATTTCCTCAGGTATGCTTCCGCCATCTGGCTCCGGGCAGAATTGTGAATACAGAGGAATAATACTTTGGTCATCAGCAACAGGTTTTCTTTTCAGCTCTTACTTCAGATTCATGTGCTTCAATATCGGCATTGCAACCACAACCGGACTTTACTTCTGTAGTTGAAACTGTGCAGCAAGCTGATACTTCAGCCAAAGCATAATGTGGATCATTAAATTCTGCATCGGCATGAAAATAATATACTTCCCATTGCACATTGTCAGGATCATTCACCCAGAACTTGTCCTGCTTTGCGTAGCAGCAGTTCGTACCGATCTCTTCTCTCGATACCAAATTCTTTGATTTAGCGTCTTCCAATTTCGAGTTTAGCTGTTCCAGCGTCTCTACCTGGAAACCCACATGACCAAAATTAGACTGAACCCTTTCCCTGTTCTCTACAAACGAAATAATGAGTGAGGGTTTTTCAAGTATATACTTGGCATAACCCGGTCTCTGCTTTACAGGTTCCTGGCCGAAAAAACTGCTGTAAAAAATTACTGACTTACTGATGTCGCTTACATAGAAGCTGACATGCATTCTTGGAAATTGATTTGTCATATTATTCAATATTTAAGTTTAACAACATTTAGGATTATTGGAATTTGTTTTTGTAAAAAAGGAATTAAAAATTTTCTCAAACTTTTCAAAAGTGTTCCAGTTTATACAATAACAGGATTTGACGCCATCAACAGTTCCCGTGACTAGTCCTGCTTTTAATAACTCTTTCAGGTGTTGCGAAACAGTGGACTGCGCAAGCGGGAGCACCTCCACTATTTCTCCGCAGATGCATTGTTCGCGTTTCGCAATCTCCTTAAGGATAGCTACCCGTGCAGGGTGACTGATTGCATTTGCGAAATCAGAAAGCTCATTTTCCTTTTTACTGAATTCATCCTTTTTATTGATAGCCATTTGTTAAATATATATCGCAAATATACGATAAATAATTTAATACACAATTGTTCGTGATTTTTTGGCAACGGGTCAGTAGAAGTTAATTTTCCAAATAGTGAATGAAATCGGTACCAAATGGCTGGAACTCACGAAGAAATTCCAAAAAAAAACTATTACCTTTTTGGCTTAGTGTCAATTCTGTTTTTCTAAATTAAATTGCACTACTACCCTTTTTCATACATTTGAATGAGGGAAAAATGTTCAGCCGGCAAATTCAAAAGGCATTCATTACCTCCATAAATTCACTGATGATCATTGCCGTTGCTCCCCATACAGTTTTGCCGTGAATTCCGAAATAAGGAGTTTCAACAGTATTCCCATTGCCAAGTGTAATTTTCTTTTCTCCACGCAGCCGCACATCAGCAAGGTCATCAATTTTTACCTCAACAACTTCGGCAACTTCTGTGGCCTGAAGGAAAAATTCCGGCTTGTAGGAAATAGCTCCTACAAATGGATGTACCAGAAAATTGCTGGGTGGAATATATAGCTCTGTCAATTGTCCGAGGATCAAGATATCCGCCTGTTTCACTCCTATTTCTTCTTCAGCTTCCCGAACAGCAGTTTGCGCAAGTGTTTCGCCAGGTTCTTTTTTACCCCCGGGAAAAGCAATTTGTCCGCTGTGTACGCCATCATATTGCGTGCGTTCAATGAAACAGGTTTTCAAAGCTCCTTCTTCCTCATATAGAAGGATCAATACAGCACCCATGCGGGCATAATCAGGAATCTTATAACGGGTAATGTTAAGACGTCTTTCAAGATGTGCCATCTTCAACTGCGCTTCTATGCCCGGCAAAGGGAGTGAAAGCCGGTACTTTAATTTTTTACTGAGCTCCTCGAGTTGAGTCATATTGAAAATGTTCTACAAATCTACAGGAAAATAATCTCACCCAATGATTCAATGACGAAATGAGGGCTGTTTGCTTTTGGCTTTTGACTGATTGGTTTGGACTGTTAACGGCTGTTGGATTTAGACTGCTGGCTGTCGACGGCTGTTGGATTTGGATTTGGGACTGCTTACTGTCGACTGCTGACTGCTAATGGCTAATGGCTAATGGCTAATGGCTGATGGCTGATGGCTGATGACTGTTGACTGTTGACTGTTGACTGCTATTGGCTGATGGCTGATGGATTTGGACTGCTGACTGTCGACTGCTCACGGCTGATGGCTGATGGACTGCTGACTGCCGACTGCTACTGGCTGATGGATTTGACTGCTGACTGTCGACTGCCGACTCCTGACTGCCCACTTCCTACTTCTTTCGTAGCTTCGCGAACTTTTCAAAATGAAATTCACACTCTCAAAAACAGATACCCATTCCAAAGCACGTATTGGAGAACTCACCACGGATCATGGCGTAATTAAAACGCCGATTTTCATGCCTGTAGGAACCGCTGCATCTGTAAAAGCGGTTCACCAGCATGAACTTATACAGGATGTGAAAGCCCAGGTTATCCTAGGCAATACTTACCATCTTTACCTGCGCCCCGGACTGGATATCATCAGTCAGGCAGGCGGATTGCATAAGTTTATGAACTGGGATAAACCCATTCTCACTGACAGCGGCGGCTACCAGGTTTATTCACTCAGCGACAACAGGAAGATCAAAGAAGAAGGGGTAAAATTTCATTCACACATTGACGGTTCACGACACCTGTTCACACCGGAAAACGTGATGGATATTCAACGAACAATCGGGGCCGATATCATAATGGCATTTGATGAATGTACGCCTTACCCTTGCGACCATCGTTATGCGAAAAAGAGCATGGAGATGACCCATCGGTGGCTTACCCGGTGCATTGACCGTTTCAACGAAACCGATCCGAAATACACTCATACTCAAACGTTGTTCCCGATTATACAGGGAAGTGTTTATCCTGATTTGCGGAAAATTTCTGCTGAATTTATTGCAGCGCAAAACTGCGAAGGCAATGCCATCGGTGGTTTATCAGTCGGAGAACCGGCCGAAATGATGTATGAAATGACAGAATTGGTTTGCAATATTCTTCCAGCAGATAAGCCGCGCTACCTGATGGGCGTTGGAACTCCTGCAAATATCCTCGAAAGTATTGCACTTGGTATTGACATGTTCGACTGCGTGATGCCTACACGGAATGCCAGGAATGGAATGTTGTTCACTAAAAACGGTATCCTCAACATCCGCAATGAGAAATGGAAAAGCGATTTCTCTGTTCTCGATGAAGAAGGAAATTCTTTTGTAGACACCTATTACTCAAAAGCATACCTGCGGCACCTGGTTGTCAGCAAAGAAATACTTGGTTCTCAAATAGCTACTCTTCACAATCTTTCGTTTTATCTTTGGCTGGTAACGGAAGCCAGGAATAAAATTATGGATGGCACGTTTACAGAATGGAAAAAAGAAATGGTGGTAAAAGTTGCGAAGCGTATATGAGTATGTTAATGGTTATCAGTTATTAGTTATCGGGAAATGAGACAGCTGGATCCCATAAAATAATTAACGATTAACTTGTCAAAAAAAATCAAACATAATAGATTACATCAATTGACTATCCCTTCACCTCTTAAGATTCTCGACCGCTACATTATCCGGAAATTTCTTGGGACATTTTTCTTTTCACTGGCGCTCATCATCTCAATTGCCATCATTTTTGACATCTCCGAAAAGATGGATGATTTTCTTGAACGCCATGCACCATTCAGTGCAATTCTATTTGACTACTATCTAAATTTCATTCCTTACTTCGCCAACCTGTTTTCGCCACTGTTTGTTTTTATTTCAGTCATATTTTTTACTGCCCGTCTTGCAGCCAATACCGAAATCGTGGCCATACTGGGTAGTGGTGTCAGTTTCAGGAGATTGCTCCGCCCCTACTTCATCGCTGCATCAATGCTGGCACTGCTCTCATACTATTTCAATGGATGGGTGATTCCACATTCTAACAAAGTGAAACTTGAATTCGAAAATACTTACATTAAAAATCCTGTGCGATTTGAAGACCGAAATATCCACAGGCAAATTGCACCGGGCATTTTTATTTACCTGGAGAGTTACAACAACATTGAGAATACAGGCTTTCGTTTTTCCCTGGAAAAAATCGAAAACGGTACACGCACTGTTTACCTGAATAGTGAACGCATCCAATGGGACAGCACATCACAAAAATGGAGCATCATGAATTATTACATACGCCACACCAACGGAATGAAAGAAGATATACAATCAGGTAAGCAGATGGATACCGTGTTGAACATGAATCCTTCCAATTTTAAAAGGAGGATTAATATTGTTGATGCAATGGATACGCCTGCGCTCAATAAGTTTATCGCCGATGAAGAAATGGAAGGTGGATCAAATGTGAACGCATACCTGGTAGAAAAATACAGACGCATTTCCATTCCTGTTGCCACCTTTATTCTCACTCTTATTGGCGTCTCGCTCTCAAGTAAGAAAGTCCGCGGTGGTATCGGAGTACAACTGGGTTTTGGAATTGCACTCAGCTTCACCTACATCTTATTTATGCAGGTGAGCAATACATTTGCAATCAATGGGCTCATGCGACCTTTCATAGCCGTATGGCTTCCCAATATTGTTTTCTCTATCATTGCAATCCTCTTGTTAAGAAGGGCACCAAAATAAATTGGTGAAATGTATTTGGTCTGATTGAAACACTATAAAATTCTTCTCTTATTTATTATGAAAAGCAAAATCTTATTATTTGCATTGGTTGCATTTTGCAGTAACACCGCATCGGCACAGGGGTTCTGTTTTAATGGCAATGCCATTTATTATTCCACCCAGATTAACCACACCTTTTTGAGTGATATTACATCAGGTTTGTTCAATGCTGATTCTATTCCAGACCTGGCAATTTCCTGGAACACACAACTTGATCTAAAATTCGGAAACGGGGATGGAAGTTTTACAAACGGAGGGTCATTTATTTCAGCTTCACCTTCTAACTTGAAATATATTTTCTCCGGGGATTTCGACAATGACGCGCATGATGACATTGCATGTGTGAACGACTACAGGTCGCTGTATGTGGCTTGGGGAAACAGCAACGGAACGTTTACAGAAACAGGAACTCCTCTGATCTCGGGAGGCACGAATCAAAAAGCACTTCCTGCTGATGTAAACCACGATGGTCTCATGGACATCATTATTCTCGATGGTACTTCATCAGATCTTATTGTTTATTTAAATCAAGGTAACCGTGTTTTTACTGACAGCATTTTTCAATTACCTTTTTCTTCAAACTATTTCGGCATTGGCTATTTTAATAACGACACCAATCTAGACATTGTTTTCTCATCAAACCCTGACATCATTTATTACAATGGTGATGGCGCTGGAAATTTCAACCAGGGAAATACATTTGCATCAAATATTTTCAACCTCAATGCAATTGCAGGTGGCGACCTGAACCACGATGGAGTCGACGACCTTGTTTTCATGGATAACTTCAATGCCTATTTTGCATTCCGCGACACGTCAGGAGCAATCACAAACAGAACTTCACTAAGAATTTCAACACAAACAGGAGGGTATTATGCTGATGATATCACAGTGAAGGATATCAACCAGGATAACTACCCCGAGGTATTCATCAACTCGAGTTCGTCAAGCAATGTTGCCGTGATAAAAAATAATGCAGGGGCGCTGAATCTGTTCTCCAAATATGCAGGCATGCCACAATGCAGCCGTTTTTGTTTGAGAGATGCAGACCTCGATGGTTATGATGACATCATTTCTCTTTCTCCGCAAACAGTAGGATTTTATAGCGTCATCAAGGGTAAAACAAACAGTGATTTTTACGGCGATGTTTATCCTATGGGTAATGCAAACTCCTTTCTATACGCGGAAAATCTTTGTACAGGCGATCTGAACAACGATGGATTCAACGACTTGGTTACTGCAGGATCCGACTCTGTAAATATTTTACTAAACGATGGCGCAGGACATTTTGCGCATTTTGCAAAAATTCATGTTGCATCAAACTTATCCGGAATAGCAATTGCAGATTTCAATCATGATAACAACAACGACATCATTGTTAACGGTGGAAGCTCAGGAGCTGTCTATGAATTAACCGGCAACGGAAATGCAACTTTCAATGCTCCTACACTTATATATACATGCCAGGGAGCGCAATTGGCTGAAGTTGCAGATTTCAATAATGATACATACGCTGACCTCGCTATAGGAGGTGCAAGCGGTTTGTTTATTTTACTCAATAACGGAAGTGGAGGTTTGATTTTCAATAGCCAGGTGCCAAATCTTTATTATACAACAGGACTTGCCATCGGCGACTTCAACAATGATGGTTACAAAGACATTGCAGAGCTTGAGTACAGCGGAGGCGGCTTGATCAATCTCAACAATCATTCCGGCGCTTTTACAAATGCACAGGGTTTTGCAATTTGTGCAGGTGGTCATAACGGCGATATTGCTTGCGCTGATTTTAACCTGGATGGAAATCTTGACTTTGCGTTTACAAACTATGGATGCCCTGCCGGTAATAAGGCATATGTTTATTATGGTGATGGTTCAGGTAATTCATCATTGCAAACCTCATTTGCAGTGACGGGTCTCCCCAATTACCTCACAGCAGCTGATGTAAACCTTGACGGCTATCCTGATCTGGCTGTCAGCACATCCTATGACCTCATGCACATAGCTTTGAATAACCACAATGGAGCTTTTACCGGACCATATATTCTTGCAACAGGGAATGGATCGATGACCGTGATTACGGATGACTTTAACCACGATTCAAAAGCAGATCTCGCATGCGTGAATTGGGGGAGTGAAGACGTAATGGTAGCACTCAACTCACTCATTAAAGTATTCCCGGGACCAGATGTTGATTTATGTTCCGGTGACAGTGTATTGCTCTATGTGACTGGGGTTCCAGGATCATTTCATTGGGATCCGTTATTTAACCTGACAAGCGACAGCATATATGTTACTTCAGCAGGTACCTATACCATAGTCCCTGATTCCGTTCCATTCGGACAATGTATTTCTTCAACATCTGTGACTGTTCACCTGCACACTTCTCCGATTGTTGTTTTTGATCATAGCAACAATCCTGATACAACGTGTGATTCAAATCCTATCACGTTGAATGCGACTCCGCCAGGCGGAATTTTTACCGGGCAAAATGTTGCAGGAAATTCTTTCAACCCCGCAGGTCTTTCACAAGGCTCGTATCCAATTACATATACTTATACCGACGTCAATGGATGTACTACTTCGCAGCCATTGAATATTTTTGTGCTGCTCTGTGCCGAATTACAGGATTTAAATGATGGAAACACAGTCAATATTTTTCCTAATCCTGCAATAGATGAGATAACAATTCAGCAATCAGGTAGCAGCATTTATGACAGGGCATTTCTTATAAATTCATTAGGAGAAAATGTAGCGGCAATTAAACTGAGTAAGAATAGTGAAACTATCCACTTGGAAAATTTAATTCCAGGAGTTTATCAATTGAAATTTTTGAGACAGAAAAAATCTTCAATCATAAGGAAGATAGTGGTAATGAAATAATTTGACGATTTGGATTAGTCGCCGGGAGGCATGAAGCGACCAACCATAAATAGTGACTGCGTTTACTTCAATAAAGAATCCCGCCTTGAAACTTCAGGGCGGGATTCTTTATTAAATAAAATTAACCATTATAACCTAATTCATTTTGTAAGGCACGACCAGCATAAACTCCGGAATACGTGCGTAGAATTGCTTCTTGTCAATCAGTCTTTCCAGTAAATATGTACCATACATTTTTCCGATTTCCGAATCAAGGTTGCACCCTGAAATGTACTGGTAAGATTCACCTGTGGATATGATCGGCTGTTCACCGATAACGCCTTCGCCTTCCACCTCACGATTGGTTGCGCTGCTGTCAAGAATAAACCAATGACGTCTTTTCAGCTGAACTGAATAATCACTGTTGTTGGTAATTGTAATCCTGTACGCGAAAACATGTTGATTGTACAAGGGATTGCTTTGATCAGGTCTGTAAAAAGTTTCAACGCTGATTTTGACTCCTGATGTTACCTGCGTAATCATAAATTTTAAATTATTGATTGACCAAATGTAATTACAGAAAGCTCAAAATTAAAAATATTTTGACCAACAACCACTATTGATTTGTGAACAGGCTGAATTGTCCGCCAACGGCAGATTTCAGGTGGTGAACAAATGGACCTTTTTATCCTGTTTACTAGCCTGCTTTTTCGATCTCTTCAAAAACATTCTCCCACTCTTTATTGGCAGTTTCCAACTGTGTTGCAACAGAATTAAACTGCGCAAGCGTTTCGGCAAAGAGCTTCTGGTCACCATATACAGAGGGTAGCGACAACTTTTGCTCCCCCTCTTCCTTCCTCTTTTTTAGTGATTCGATATTCTCTTCGAGCTGTTTTAACTTCTGGCCCAGCTTCTTCTTTTGCTTGATTTTATTTTCATCCTCCGCAGGTTTCTGCTGCTTCACAGGAGCTGGTTTTTCAACAGCTTTTTCCTTTTTTACTTCCTTATTTTTAGTTGATTGATTCGTTCGCCAATATTCATATTCATCATAACTTCCGGGATATTCCTTGATTTTACCGTCTTCAATCCACCATATTTTATTTGCAATTTCCGAGATGAAAAAACGGTCGTGGGAAACCGTAATAAAGGTACCTTCAAAATCCTGTAAAACTTTGATAAGGACATTCACCGATAACATGTCAAGGTGATTGGTTGGCTCATCAAGTATCAGGAAATTCGCCCTGGACAATACCAGCTTTCCGAGCGCCACCCTGGCTTTCTCGCCACCTGATAAAACCTTGACGGGCTTGAATGCATCTTCTCCACCAAATAAAAATGCACCGGCAACTGATCGCACATAATTTTCAGTCTGCTTTGCATCTGCTTCCTGCAACTCCTGGATGATGGTGTTATTCATATTCAACCCCTCCAGCTGATGCTGCGCATAAAAAGACTTCTTTAGGTTGTATCCGTCTTCGATTTTACCGTCAAATGCCTCTGAGCCATTGATCATTCTCAATAATGTTGACTTTCCTTTTCCATTGGCACCTATCAATGCAATCTTATCCCCACGATTAATCATCGCTTCTGCATCCTGGAAGATATTCAGTGTATCATAGCTTTTGTCTTTGATATGGATGGTCTCAATCACTTTTCCCGGCTGTGATTCAGGAATGAGACGGATACTCACTTCAGCATTCGTACTGCCTACCTCTTCAACCCGCTCCAGCTTATCAAGCTTTTTAATTCTTGATTGCGCCATCTTTGCCTTGCTCGCCTTCGCACGGAAACGATCAATTAGTTTTTGCTGCTCCTTGATATATTGCTGTTGATTTTCAAATTGAGATTGTTGCAATTCATTTCGGAGGGCTTTTTCTTCCATGTAAAACGAATAAGTGCCCTGGTAGATATTGATTTGCTCATTCGAAACTTCTACAATCCGGTTCACGATATTGTCTAGAAAATACCGGTCATGAGAAACGAGAATTACGGTGCCGGTATAATCCCTCAAATAACCTTCGATCCATTGTATACTAGGCAAGTCAAGGTGATTCGTAGGTTCATCGAGCATCAACACATCCGGCTTTTGCAACATGATTTTCGCAAGCATTACGCGCATCCGCCATCCGCCGGAAAATTCACTGTAAGGTCTGTACAAATCCTTCGTATTGAAACCAAGTCCTTCAAGCATGGCTTCTGCCTTGTGCTGTATAGTATATCCATCCGCATGATCAAACAACGTTTGCTTGTCATGGAGCTGGTGGAGCAATTCCTCTGAATGATCGTGCTTGAGCTTTTCAAGAATTTCTTCGATTTCTATGTGCAGCTTCAACACTGACTCAAAGGCTCCCATCGCCACATCCAGGATGTTTTCGCTGCTGGAAAACGAAAGCAAATCCTGGTTGAGAAATCCAATGGTAAGATCGCGAAGCTTGGTAAACGTCCCTGAATCTATTTTATATTCACCACTCAGTATACGCAACAGTGTAGACTTCCCGGTTCCATTCGCGCCTATCAGGCCGATTTTTTCTCCGGGGTTGATTTGCCAGGATGCCTCGTGAAAAAGATATCGTCCCCCAAATCCAAAATCGAAATTATGTAATGTAATCATGTTGCTGCAAATGTAAATTGATTATTCGTGGTATAGCCTACCTGTGCCTTTAATATCTGAAAGGATTTCAGGTGAACCCTTATAATAAACGTTCCCGCGATCGGCTATGTAAACGCCCAGCCAGGAAGCCGGGTTCACATGAATTTCCCCTGTTCCACGATGGTCAACCTGAACAGAATCGCTGATTAAATCGCTCGCATAAATATATCCAAAACTTCCTCCATATGTATAGCAGAAACGCGCACTTCCGGTGAGATAAATATCTCCTCCACCAATCATTTGCCGGGCAAGCATCCGGTTGGCTGCTACGTTTAAATGGATGTCTGCACTGTTATTCTCATACACGTCAAGGACATCTACTTCGAGTTTATTGCTGCAATTGATTTCCTTCGAACCAAAATGGTCTATGCGGGAGATCTTCTTCAGGTGAACGGATGCCTTCACTTCAATGTCATAACTGCGGACCCAGTTACAGGTGTTATCATTGGTAATTTTTAAGATCCCATTATTTACTTCTGTCTTGACCAAATCAATCAGGTGACTGCCCGCTTCCACCTCCACATAGTTGATCGTGTCCTGAACCAGCGTAACGATTACATTTTTCCTCACTTCAATTCTATCAAATTCACCGATCGATCTTTTTTCTGTCACAATTGGTCCTGTACTCTTCACACAATCACATCCATTTTCTTTGCTGCAACATGCAAACAGGAGCACCAAACAAAAAGGCAATATTTTTACAAAACCGGTTTTCATATCTTTCTTTGCAAAACGAGAATTGAATCCTTTTGCCAGGCTTCAATCCATTCATTCGTAGACAATAGTGAATCTTTTAGGCGGATCAATTCGTCATGTGTGATCGGGTAAAAACTGATACCGTTTAATTGCAGAAGGATATATTCAGCATCTTTAATTTCAGGGAACAAATAAATTGATTTGCGAAGCGCTGCATGCGGTGCCAAATGCGTTTGCGCAGACAACCTGGCCTCCACCGGAATTAAGTTAATTGCTTCTGCAACCGTTCCGGGGGGCGTATGTTCCCGGTAATGCCTCACCTGGTAAAAACGAATAGATGCATGATCAATAAATGCATTTGAATAGTCGAAGATGCGGAATGAAGTTAGTACGGTAAATCCCACAGCTAGATAAGCAAACATCATTATTTTTTTTGAAGTCACAAAACTCCTTTCAACACGATGGTAGCTCATTTTTAGCTGAGTAGAGAATAAATCAAAAGTCCCTATAACAATGATTGGAACAAACTCGATTGCATACTGTCCGCCCAAGCCCCAAAACTGCGGATTGTCAGTTAATAGTTTCTGTGCATACAATGGCACGCACATCCACAAATACGCCGGACGAAATAAAAGTATCCATCCGCCTGATGCAAGCAGTAGTAAATGAAATTCGGCTTTTATGTAATCACCACCGGGAACGTGGGTGTGATTGGTAAAAAATACATTCATCAAATCAACCGGATGCGCGATAAAATTTTCGATTGCAGACAAAGGCGTACTCCCCAACACTTTGTAGTCTCTTACATGTCCGATAACAGCAAAAGAGTAATGCGGCATGAACCACTGAGTCAGAAACAGGAAATAGGCTGTCGAAAGAATAATAAAAAAACCCAAAGCAATTGCAGTTTGTTTCAACTCATGCGGAATAAAAATTCCAAGCGCTGTTTTTCCTCCGGAATTTCTCCGTAATCGAACCAGGTTGAATAGTAACCCGCTGCATACAAACATCATCCAGAGTGACATGTTCTCCTTGGCCGCAATAATGAAAACAAAAATAATTGAAGCCCAAAGCCACTTTTGCTTTTTCATGCAAACAAAAAACCAGGGAAGCAGCATGGCAGCACATACATTGCTATGGTAGTCGAAAGACAAGGCAGTAAAAATCCCAAACGAAAAATAAAATTGCACCTGTGCAAGCAATGACAGTGTCCGGTTTTGCGAAATCAGCAACACATATTTATAAATACCGAATCCACCGGCAATGATTGCTGTCAACTGCAACAGCAATAAAGTGTAGGAACCAAACAGGAATACCAATGGAGAAAAGATCACCAGCCACAAATCAATATGTTCGCCACCGGCAAAAATTAAAGACTTGTCCCAGTTGCCATGCGCATAATTGTAAAGTGCATTCGTATATATTCCCAGGTCATTGTAATAGGTTCTGAATACGTAGTGATTTACAAGGGAAATTAAAATATAAATAATTCCTGCCACACATGGAATAACCACCTCCGGAATTGCATACTTATAAATGGAAGGGCGCTGCATTTTTTTCATAGCCGGCTCCTCCAACCTATCCCCAATTCCGCATAGTCGGCGCGCCCCCAATGCGTTTTGAGAGACAGGTTTATAAACAAGTGTTTATTAACTTCATACCTTAATCCATAGCGGTGATAAAATTGGCCATCAAGTTTAGTATGATCAATTAAATAGTAACCCATATGAACGATCACTGTAAAGTGATTGATCTGCATTTCATATCCGCAATGAATTCCACCCCGAAAAATTTGCGCCTTTTTTTCAATTGCATTTGCTTCTTCGTCCACAAACCTCGACAAACTCAAATCATAAAATCCATCGGCGCCAATTGCCAGCCTGCTTTTGTGACCCAGTGGTTTCAGGAACTGAAAATAAAAAGTATGCGCAAAAAATTGTTTGCCATCCGGCGGAAAATTCTCCTTCACCCCTGTCCCGTAAACAAATTCTGCAATCCATCTTTTGTCCACCGGGGGAATTTCAGGAATCAAAAATTTTTCCTGTTCGCTGAATTGATATGAGATGCCGCCGACAAGGGAAATATTATTGATTCCAAGGTTAGGAAGTCTATATGCTGCATTGGAAAAATGCGTGATTGCATAATTCAAATGCAGGTAAATGTTTTTTGAAACTTTGTATTGCGTAAGGAAACCAACCCTGATCGTTGAATTCAGGTGCGAACCGATGCCCATATTTTTATGGTCTGAAACGGGATCGAATTTTTTTGAAAGATATCCAAGTCCAGCTCCGGTTTGAAATGAGAATAGAAAAGTATTGTTACGAAACAATGGAAAATTTATATAGCCAATCATTGCTGTGGCATTGCCCACCACTTCAGGATTGGCAAGATCGAAATACATGACCGAAATCCCTGTCTGCGGATATCCATGAATACGCTGCCACCACTTGCTTCCATCGGTCTGTGTTTGAAGTGATAACTCAACACCTTGCGTGTGCCCGGTTGTTAAATGCTCCACCCTTGGGCGGTGAGCCCATATATAACCGTAATGATAATTTGCTACAGCAGATTTATTCCTGGCAAAATGATCATCAGCATACAACTGCCTTACCTGCAAAAAAGTGCAGAGGAATATTATGAAGGAAAAAAAAATTACTGAGCAACTTCGCATTATTGCGGCGGCGAAATTACAAAATGAAAGTAATACTTATCACCTTGTACGAAGAGAACTAAATTTGGAAAAAGATTTATCTGGTCTACATTTGTCGGCTCAATACACTTTTAACCTTCAAAATCTACAACTATGGGAATGATGAAAGAATTTAAAGAGTTTGCCATGAAAGGGAATGTAATGGATCTCGCTGTCGGTGTGATTATTGGCGCTGCATTCGGAAAGATTATTGGATCTCTTGTAGATAACATCCTGATGCCGATTGTAGGTATCATGTTGCAAGGTGTAAACTTTGCTACTCTTTCTCTAAAAGTGGGTGAAGCTGAAATTAAATATGGACTTTTTATCGGCGCCATCATTGATTTCATCATCATCGCCCTCGTATTGTTCGTGATTATTAAAGCACTGAACAAAACGAAAAAAGCAGAAATACCTCCTGTTCCTGCCGTTCCTCCGGCTCCTACCAAGGAACAGCAATTGCTGATGGAGATTCGTGACTTATTGAAAAAGTAAAATCCAAAAGTAAGAATGCAATGCTGTCCCGCTTAAATATCGGGATGGCATTGCTTAATATTCAATTACCGGGGCGGGGGAAATCTTAAACCTAAATTCAAATGAAAAAATTAATTTCTACACTTACATTGATTATTGTTGCCGGTTGCGTCTTTGCTCAACAGGATACTGTCTGGCGCCGTGGCGGACTCATCTCTTTAAACCTTACGCAGGTATCCCTTACAAATTGGGCTGCCGGTGGAGAAAATTCTGTTGCTGCAAATGGCATCGTAAATTATTTCGCCAATTACAAACGCGGGAAAAATGTCTGGGATAACAACATTGATCTTGGTTATGGCATGTTGATGCAAGGCAAAGATGACGTGAGAAAAAGTGATGATAAGATAGACATTTCCTCTAAATATGGACGTGAAGCATTCAGTCACTGGTATTATTCAGCGCTTTTGAATTTCAGAAGCCAGTTTACCAAAGGATACAACTACCCGAATGATTCTACTGTCATTTCGAATTTTCTTGCGCCTGCTTACCTCACTTTCGCATTGGGTATGGACTACAAGCCCAATCCTCATTTCTCGCTTTTTCTTTCCCCGATTGCTGCGCGATGGATTATTGTGAATGACGATACATTAAACAGTATTGGCGCATTTGGTGTTGACAGCGGAGAAGTGATTAAAACGGAATTCGGAGCTTTGTTGAAAGCAACCCTGAATGTTGACCTTGCAAGCAATATTAATCTTCAAACTTCCCTTGACCTTTACAGCAATTACCTCGAAGATCCACAGAATGTTGATGTCAACTGGCAATTGTTACTTACTGTCAAGATCAGCAAATTTCTCTCTGCCAGCCTGAGTACTCAACTCATTTATGACGACAATACAATGCTTACTTTTTACAAGGGCGACAAAACTACCATCGACCATGTCGGTCCTGGTTTACAGTTTAAAGAAGTCCTCGGGATTGGTTTCGCCTATAAATTTGCGGGAGTTTCCGTTAGGTAATTTCAATAAACTACAGAATTTAATGAATGGGCATCCTGGTAATAGGGATGCTTTTTTATTTTATGATTTTGAAGCGCCGGAAGGAAATGTTGACAAGGCAGTTACCTGAAAAATATGCGTAACAAAATCCTCCCTATCTTTCTTCCTTCCTTGTGATGAAGACCCAAAAACAAACGACTGCGAGACCGGTAAAAAATCCAATCGCGCAAAAAAAAGATGTGTACCTGTATTGGATTGTTGCCGCGGCAATGATCTCTTTCGGTCTTTCTGTATTCAACGATTATGCGCTGGATGACTTCATCGTTATTGTAAAAAATAAATATACGCTACAGGGATTTGCCGGCATCTGGAATATCCTCAGCCACGATTCATTTGCTGGAATGACAGCGGGTGATGTTGTCGGGCTTGCCGGCGTACGTTACAGGCCACTATCCCTGGTAACATTTGCCATCGAACAGCAATTTTTCAAAGGTAGCCCGTTCATTTCTCATTTAATCAATGTAATACTATATGCCATTTCAGGGGTGCTGCTTTTCAAATGGCTCCTCCAATTCAAAACCACCTACTCTGATGACCGCTGGAAACAAATTGCACTCGTAGCCAGTCTCCTGTTTATGGTGTTGCCGGTTCATTCGGAATCTATCATCAATATTAAAGGACGTGATGATATTTTTTGCCTGCTTTTTTTTCTCCTCACTTCTTTGCAATTGTTTAAGTATGTCAATTCCGGTATGAGAAAAAACCTGGCATTTGCCGCCGTGTTTTATTTTCTCTCAATCATGAGTAAGGAAACAGCTATCACTTTTTTGGCAGTATTCCCGCTCACACTTTTCTTATTTTCAAATTCAACGAGACAAAAATTAGTTTCAGTATTGAGTGTAACAGGTAGCGTTGCATGCCTTTTCCTGCTATTCAGGTATTTGGCAACAACAAACAATGCCGGAATAATGAGTACAGACATACTGAATAATCCTTTCATCAATGCTTCTTCTATACAACGGTTTGCCACCGTATTATATTGCTGGCTTCTCTACTTGGAACTGATCCTGTTTCCATTGCATCTTTCGTATGACTATAACTTTAACCAGGTTCCGCTTACTCATTTCGACAACCCGTGGGTAGTTCTGTCAATTGCCATCCACCTGTCAATGGCAATACTGGCGATTTATTTTTTTCGTAAAAAGAGAATTTATGCTTTCAGTATATTATTCTACTTCATAACGTTTTCTGTCGTTTCCAACTTGTTCCTGGATACCGGTGCACCCATTGCAGAAAGGTTTATGCTCTTCCCTTCCATCGGATTCTGCCTCGCCATTTCGACCATGACAATTGCAGGTTTTGAAAAATTAAAAGAGAGGAAGGTGAACTTACCAATATCGCAATTCAAAGTCTTATTGCTGGTCACTGTTCTTTCCGCTTTTACAATACGTAACGTCATGCGCTGCTATGATTGGAAAGACAACAACATCCTGTTCCTTGCCGATGTAAATCAAACTCCTAACAGTGCCAAAAGTCAACTGAATGCCGGCATTGCCTGCCTGAATTATGCAGGAGAAACTTCCGGAACAGAAAAAGAAAAATGGATTGATAAAAGCCAGGGATATCTTGCAAAAGGAATCGAAATCTATCCGAAAAAGATCGATGGATATATCAATCTCGGTGTTGGCTACAGTTGGAAAAATGATTTTGAAAATGCAGAACTATGGTGGAATAAAGCAATTGCAATTAATCCCACAAGCCTGGACCTGGTCACCCCGTTAAAAGTGCTTGCAAATCATTATTTTCAACAAGGGATGCAATTCGGTTCTGATAAAAAATTTGATGCTTCCATTGGCGCAATGGTTCATGCATTGCAATATGATTCACTAAATGCTGAAATATTTTTCAATATCGGTGGCGCCTATTATACCATTCAGCATTGGGATAGTGCAATTTATTATTTTCAAAAAACAATTTCCCTCAACCCCGATTATCCAAATGCATTGACTGGATTGCATTCAGCTATGAGTAGCCTCGCAATGAAACAAGGAAAAAAATAACACCCAATCCCTGTCTTGCGTATTTTCACTTGTAGTGCGTCTGCAAAAGAACCATGTTACCCGGTTCACCGATTTAACCCGGCCGGTGCAAATCTTCATCTTCCCCATAACTCCCACTCACATCCTGTTCATGCAGGTACAGTTAAAATTGCACCGTAAATAAAATTTAATTCTTAAACCCAAATCAAAATGAAAAAGATGCTTGTTTTAGCTGTAACAGCTATGTTCGCAATTGCAGTGACTGCCCAAACTACAGCGCCCGCTCCTGCTCAATCTCCTACTCCTGCGCATGCAAAAATGGAGAAGAAGAAAGAAGCTAAAATGGAAAAGAAAGAGGACGCAAAAATGAAAAAGGATGCAGCTAAGCCTG